>MVQS01000062.1 GCA_002067855.1 Syntrophaceae bacterium PtaB.Bin038 | reverse complement strand
GGTTCCTGTCGTCACCGCAGAAGCAGCTGAAAAGGCGGCGCAGTCCGCCGTCACCCTCATGCGGCAGAGCCTCGAGGACGAGGGGATTACTGCGGCGTGGCTTGCCAAGAGGCTTAGACGGGACCTCCATCGCAAGGAGACCCGCACGGTCAAGATCAAGGGGCAGGTCATCGACCTGGATGCCTGGACGGAGGAGATGGCCGCAAGGATGCGGGGGGAAACCCCGGCGAAGCGACGCCGGCGGGCGAGGTATCGGATCATCGCGCAGAGCTCCGAGGAGACCCTGGTGGCCGTTGATTTTGACGATGTCGATATTCAGGTCCGGGCCCGGGAGGATGCGCAGAAACTCCTGGGTCTCTACGTCGAGAAACTCGCCCTCACTGACCCGGAGGGGGCCCCGGTCACCTACGATTCGATCACGCCGGAGGAGCGGGAGCTGCTGTTGGCCGTGAGCCGCGAGTACGCAAAGAAGATCGAGGGACGACATGGCAAGAAGGGCCGCGGCAAAGATTGATCCGGCGCAGCCTGACATGCCGGCCAAGATCCGGGCCGTCGATGCCTGGTACTGGGCCGTCAATAACGCGATCCGGCTGACGGCGGGCCCCTTCGCCCACGCAGGCCATGAGTATCTCGCCGAACCCCTGAGGGACACGCACCCGAACCAGGTCGCGATGAAGGGCTCTCAGATGGGATGGACGGAGAAGTCGGTACTCAAAACACTGCACGGCATGATCCACCGGCGTTATCCGCAAGGGGTCCTGCATCTTTTCCCGACGGCTGATGATGTCGGGGATTTCTCCAAGGCCCGGTTCAATCCGCTGATCGAGCATAACCCGGATCATATCGGCCGCTACGTCCGGTCAACGGATGCGGCGAACATCAAGAAAATCGGATCTTCCATGCTCTACCTCCGGGGGGCCAGGTCCACGCAGCGCATCGAGGGCCTGGCCTCTACCTCCTCGAAGCTCAAGTCGATTCCCGTCGACCGGATCGTCTTTGACGAGTACGACGAGATGGATCAGGCCATGATCGCATTGGCCGTCGAGCGCGTCGCCCACTCCACGGTCAAGGAGATCGAGAAGCTCTCGACCCCGACGGTGCCGGACTACGGGATTGATGCGGCCTACAAGGCGAGCGACCGGCATGTCTGGGCGATCCGGTGCGAGCGCTGCCAGCACGACACGGTCCTCGAGATCGAGTTCCCGAAGTGTCTCCGCCGCCGGCAGGACGGCACCGCTTACCGGGCCTGCGTCCGGTGCGGCGGCGAGATCCACCAGCGGGCCGGCCGGTGGGTCGCCATGTCGCCCTCGGTGAAGGACTGCCGCGGCTGGTGGATCTCGCAGCTCTGCTCGGCGTACGTCGACCCGACGGTCATTCTGGACGAGCACGAGCGGATCTCGGCGCTTCCGCCGGGAGAGCGTCAAGTCTTTTACAACTCGAAGCTCGCCGCGGCCTACGTCGACGCGGCCAACCGGTTATCTCCGCAGGATGTTTACCGGTGTATCGGGCAGGATGCCATGGAGACACGGCACGACGGCCCGACGGCGATGGGCGTTGACGTCGGCGCGGTCCTGCATGTCGTCATCGGCTACCGGCCGGCACCGGGCCTGCTCAAGATCTGCCACGCCGCCAGACTCGATTCATGGAACGACCTGCACGACCTGGCACTCAGGTTTCACGTGGAATGTGCCGTAATCGACCGGGAGCCGGAGATCCACAAGGCCCGGGAATTCCAACAGGCCGAGCGGTTCCGGGTCTTCCTCGCGGATTATCAGGAGTACCAGCGCGGCGATGCCCGCTGGGACCTCGACCATGGTCTCGTCGTCATGAACCGGACGGAGCTCCTGGACCGGGTCCACGGGGCCGTCACGACGCCCGGCCGGCTGGAGATCCCTCGGCTCACCTCCGAGATCGAGCAGTATGCGGCCGAGATGTCCAACATGGTCAAGGTGCTCGTCGAGAAACCCAACGGCTCACGGATCTACGAGTACAAGCAGGTCGGCCCGGACCACTACCGGCACGCGACGGCCTATTTCCTGCTGGCCGCAGAGCGGATCCCGGTGGCGACGCCGGCGGGCCTGCCCTGGATGCAGCGCACCATGACGCACGCGATCATGGACGAAGACCCCCTGGGTCGCGGCCGGCCGCAGGCCCCGGCAGGGCGAGGCTACAGCCAGGCTGTCACGGATTATAACCCGTTCGGGAGATAACGAAACAGGAGGACATGACATGAGCGCCGTCACAAAACCACTCGAGAGAATCGTCAGCCCGTTTGTCAGCATGTTCAAGGAACCCGATCTGCCGGCGTTGCCCGCTCTGCCGGCGGCCCCGGAGACGAAGGTCGATCAGCCGGCGGCCCCGGAGGTCAGCAAGGAGAGCTCCCAGGCGGCCCAGGCTGAGCGGTCGAGACTGCTCGCGGCGGCGAAGAGGCGCACAAAAACGCTTCTGACGGGTCCGTCCGGGGTGCTGGATATGGCCAACACGATGCGCAAGACGCTGCTCGGGCAGTAAGGGCGGGGTGAAGGCATGAAGCCTGCGGAAATCGTCCAGCGGTTCGACGAGCTCGACGCCCGGAAGGGGACGCTCAAGGCGCACCTCCAGGAGGTCGCCGATTTCATGTGCCCCGTCAAGGCGACGGTCACTACGACGGGGACATTGGGCGCGAAGCGGGGCTCGAAGATCTTCGACGGGACGGCGCTCAGGGCCATTCGGACCTTCGCAAACGGGCTCTACGGTCATCTCACGAGCCCCGCCGCGCCTTGGTTTGAATTGACAACGAAGGACAAGGCCCTGGCCAGGCGGCCCGACGTCAAGCGCTGGCTCCGGGAGACATCGGAACGGATGCACGACGCTCTCAATTCCTCCAACTTCGGGCTGGCGATCCACGAGGTCTACACCGATCTCGGCTGGGCGGGAACCGGACCGATCTATTGCGAGGAGGGCAAGCGGAACATCCTGGCCTTTACTCCCTTCAGCGTGGGCCGGGTCTGCGTCATGGAAAACGAGGACGGCCTAGTCGACACGGTCTTCCGTCTTGAGCGCATGACGGCCCGGAAGATCGTCCGCAGGTGGCCGGACACGGCGAGCGAGAAGATCCGCAAGGCAGCGGAGAAAAACCCCGGGCAGATCTTCGACGTGATCCATGCCGTGTTTCCGCGGGAGGACATCGAGCGTTTCTTCGACCGCTCGGCCGGCATCTTGCGCCCGAAGCGGGGAAGCCGCAACCTGCCATTCGCATCGTTCTACGTCGAGCGCGAGGGCAAGAATGTCTTGAGCGAGAGCGGCTATCACGAGATGCCCTATATGGTCCCGCGCTGGACGAAGGACTCCGAGGAGGAATACGGCCGCAGCCCCGGCATGGATGCCCTGGCTGACGTGAAGATGCTCAACGAGATGTCGAAGACAGACATCAAGGCCATGCAGAAGATCGCGGATCCGCCGCTGATGGCCCCGCACGAGATGGCCCTTACGCCGATGCGGCTTACCCCCGGCGGGATCAACTACTACAAGCCGGGGGCGGAACCGAAGCCTCTCTATGTGCCCGACAAGATCCGGATCAACCTCGAGTATGAGGAGCAGCGCCGGCGGGCGATCGAGAGCAACTTCTTCGTCGATCTTTTCACCATGCTGGCCGCGGCCCCGCGGCAGATGACGGCGACCGAGGTTCTCGAGCGTGCGGAAGAGAAGCTGACGCTGCTGGGGCCGGCGCTCGGCAGATTGCAGAGCGAACTATACGACCCGCTTCTTTCCCGGGTTTTCTGGATCATGTACCGCGCCGGCTATATCGATCCTGTCCCTCGGGTGCTCGTGGGCGCCGGCCTGGAAGTGGAATACATTTCGAAGCTCGCCATGGCGATGCGGATCTTCGAGGTCCGCGCCGTGGAGAAGGGCCTCGCCTTC
>MVQS01000061.1 GCA_002067855.1 Syntrophaceae bacterium PtaB.Bin038 | reverse complement strand
GCCATCCGCAGTCTGCTCCGCACGCACGGCAAGATCGCCGTGAAAGGCCTGTGGACGAAGAAAGGATTGGCGTGGCTGCGGGAGGAGGAGATGCCCACGGCCGCGGCCCGTCTCAAACGGGATTTGCTGCTGGACGAATTGGAGGAAGCCAAGCGACGCGTACGGACCGTGACCAAAACGTTGGACGAGATCGGGGAACGTCACCCGGCGGTGTTGTTGCTGCGAACGATCCCGGGAGTGGGGATCCGTACGGCCGAAACGATCGTGGCCTACCTCGACAACGCCAGACGTTTTGTGCGAAGCTCCCAGGTGGGCGCCTACTTCGGAATGGTTCCCTGCCAGGACGCCAGCGCCGGGGTCAACCGTCTGGGGCACATCACGCGACAAGGGCCGGCCACGGCCCGCAAGTACCTCGTGGAAGCGGCCTGGCAAGGCGTGTATCGCTCCCCGACGATCCGGGCGTATTTCGAGCGGGTCCGGCACGGCCGCCCCGAGCGACGCAAGATCGCGTTGGTGGCGACCGCCCACTACCTGCTGCGGTGCATGCACGCGATGCTGGTGCACAATCAGCCGTGGCACGAGGCCGCGTGAGAACGCAAGGGCGACGGTCGGGTTCGCGACACGATCGCAACGGGACAACGTGACTCGACAAGAGAAGAGGCGGTTCAGGGAAGAAAGGGAATACGAGACATGAACAGGGGACATCGGAAGGCAAGACGATGACGCGACGATTCGTGGGATTACCCGGCCGGACTCCGCTCCTGGGGACTGAGGCTGCACGACCTCGTTAAGCTGACTGGAGCCGGCCCCGTACGTAGCTTCCTGGCGCCCCGAACCGGGTGACGCCGAATAGATGTTTGGGATTCCCGCGAAAAAATCCCCCGACCGTCTTGACAACGGCTTGCTCATAGATGTCCCCGGAATTGTCCGATAGCGGAAGCGTTACATCAGACAGGAAAGGAAAGAATGAGCCCGAGGAAGCAGAGAGGATTCTCTTCTCACGCAGGAACGCAGCGACGCTGGGAAGACAAGGTGCGAACGCACGAAGGCAGAAGCATGGCCGGGATCGGAATTTGGGTGTCCTTTCGGTGGGCCTGCATGAAAAGGTTTTGTTGAGGGGGTATCGTCAGCGGTTGTCGGCAAGCCTCATGGGATCGGCGGCCCGTGGAAGGGGCCGGCCGGGCTTGACCGACAGGACCGACTTTTGGAGAACCGCTGATGAATGCCAGAGCCCTCGGGAATGTCCCAACAGCCCTTTCCCACGCACGACGCCAGCTCGATCAATGGCGCAGCCGGCAGTCCGGTCGTAAGCGACTGCCCCAGGAACTGTGGTCGAAAGCCGTGGCCCTCGCGCGTGAGCACGGGATCAACAAGACCGCGCGGACACTGGGCCTGAAGTACGAGTCGCTCAAGCAGCATCTTGAGGCGGCTCCCCCGGGGGCATCGGGTCCGGGGAAGGTCCAGCCTGAGTTCATGGAACTTCTGCCCCGGGAGATGATGCCCTTGTCCCTCGAGTGTACGATGGAGCTGGAAGACGACCGTGGCGGAAAGATGCGGATGCACGTGAAGGGAGCCTGCGTGGCGGACTTGGCGTCCCTTGCATGCAGGTTGCGGGACAGCCGGGCATGATCCAGGTCACGCCTCAGATGCGGATTCTCGTGGCGGTCGAGCCGGCGGATTTCCGCAAGGGGATCGACGGGCTGGCCCGTGTGTGTCGCGAGGCGCTTCGCCAGGATCCCTTCAGCGGATACGTATTCGTATTTGGCAACCGCTGCCGCAAGGCGATCAAGGTCCTGGTCTACGATGGGCAGGGCTTCTGGCTGTGCCAAAAGCGGCTGTCCAAAGGACGGTTCCCGTGGTGGCCGCCGCAGGGGGCCGCGGCCACGGAGACGCTGGAGGCACACCAACTCACGGTCCTGCTGTCGGGCGGCAACCCGGCGGCGGCGAAAGGGGCTCCCCTCTGGCGGCGGGTGGGGGTAGGGCCGTGAGCCCACCAGTTCTGGGAAAGGGTGGGTTCTCTTCGAGAGGGTTGAAGTCCGAGCATCCGGTTGTCCGATAATATGTTCATCGTGGAGTACGAAGGTTGCGACGTGCTGTGGGGTGAACGATGGGCAACCTGCGAAGGATCAAGAGAGCCAGCCAGAGCCCGCATCCGTGGCCTGCCCTGCCGGCCGACGGCGGGAGCCAGCGGCTGGAGTTGGATCGCAGCGAGTTGGAGGCGATCCTGGAGCGGGCGAAGACCGCCCTGAGCGAAGAGGAATACACCAAGTTGCGCGCGGCCATCGAGACGCTGGTATTCTTGACGCAGGAGCTGGAGAAGAAGCATGTGTCCCTCCAGCGGCTCAAGCAGTTGCTCTTCGGGGCCACGACGGAGACGACTCGCAAGGTGATCGAGAGGATTCTGGACGACACCAGCAAGGAAAGAAGCTCCGGTGACGAGGCGGCCGGGGGGAAAGAACCAGAGGCCCGGGAGAAGGCCCCCGGGCACGGTCGCAACGGGGCCGAAGAGTACGTCGGGGCACAGAAGGTCCGGGTGCCGCACGAATCGCTCAACCCCGGGGATGCGTGCCCGAACTGTAAGAAAGGGACCGTGTACGAGAGCGTCGAACCGGGCCACCTGGTGCGAATCAAAGGTCAGGCTCCTCTGGGGGCCACGGTGTACGAGTTGCAGAAGCTGCGTTGCAACCTGTGCGGCGAGATCTTCACCGCCCGGACTCCGCCGGGGGTGGGACCGGACAAGTACGATGCCGAATCGGCGAGCATGATCGCTTTGCTCAAATATGGCAGTGGGCTTCCGTTCAATCGCCTCCAACGGCTGGAGGGGAGTCTGGGCATCCCTCTTCCGGCCGCCACCCAGTGGGAGATCGTGGAGCACAGTGCCGACGTGATCGCACCCGCCCAGGACGAGCTGATCCGACAGGCCGCGCAGGGCCACGTGCTGCATAATGACGACACGACGATGAAGGTCCTGGCCTTGGCACGTCCGTCGCAGGAGCCGAACGGCTCGGAGGGCTCCGACCGCAAGGGCGTGTTCACCTCAGGCCTCGTCTCGATCCTGGCGGGGCACCGGGTGGCGCTGTTCTTCACGGGGCATCGCCACGCGGGAGAGAACCTGGCGACGGTATTGAAACAACGTGCGTGCGAACTGAGCCGGCCGCTTCAGATGTGCGATGCGTTGTCCCGCAATCTGCCGGATCTGCCCGAAGAGCTCCAGACGATCGTGGCCCACTGCCTGGCCCACGCCCGCCGGCAGTTTGTGGACGTGGCAGGGAACTTCCCCGAGGAGTGTCTCTATGTCCTCCAGATCCTCAAGGTTGTTTACACGAACGACGCCCTGGCCAAGGACTCAGGGATGTCGCCCGAACAACGATTGAAGTTCCATCAGGCGAACAGCGGCCCGAAGATGGACGAACTCAAGGCTTGGCTGACCGCCCAGTTCGAGGAACGGAAGGTCGAGCCCAACAGCGGGCTGGGTGAAGCGATCACCTACATGCTCAAGTATTGGGAGCAACTCACTCTGTTTCTGCACGAGCCGGCCGCCCCTCTGGACAACAACGTGTGTGAACAGGCATTGAAGAAGGCGATCCTTCACCGCAAGAATGCCTACTTCTACAAGACGGAGAATGGAGCCCGCGTGGGGGATCTGTTCATGAGCCTGATCCACACCTGTGAACTGAACGGCGCCAATCCTTTCGATTACCTGACGGCACTGCAGAAGCACGCGGACGAACTACGCGCTCACCCGGCCGACTGGATGCCCTGGAACTACCGGGACACGCTCGCCCGGCAGGTTGCCTCTCAACCCATCTGATCCCCGACCCCAGGGTCGCGGGTCGCCT
>MVQS01000060.1 GCA_002067855.1 Syntrophaceae bacterium PtaB.Bin038 | reverse complement strand
TTGCGCCGCACCTCGCGGAAGACGAGGGCGTAGACCAGCACAAAGGGGATCGCGACGAGAATCGCCGATCCGATGTACCCGAGGATCGCATCGAAACTCACGGTTCAGCCCCCACCCTTTTTGCCGAGGATCAGCCTTCAGCCCCGTCCTTTTTCCCTTTCGGGCCCTTCCGGCTCATCATGTCCCCGAGGGAACCGAAGCCCCCGGTCGTTTTTTGCTGGAGGAAGGGGCGGTACGAGTCCTCCTGTTCCTCCTCGGGCAATACGGGCGAAAGCGAGAGGCGCCTCTTCGCCCGGTCGGATGCTTCCACCACGACCTCGATCGTGTCCCCCTGGACGAGCACCTCCCTCGGGTGGCGGATCTTCTTGCCCCGGGAAAGCCGGGAGATGGGGATCAGCCCGTCGACTCCGGGCTCGAGGGTTATGAAGGCCCCGAAGTCGGCAAGTCTCGCGACCGTTCCCTGATGGCGGGAACCGTCCGGGTATCGGGCCTCGACGTTTTCCCAGGGGTCCGGAAGGGTTCCCTTCACGCTCAGGGTGATGCGGTCTTTCGCCCAGTCGATGCCGATGATGAGTGCCTCGATCGTCTGCCCCACGGTGAAGCGGTCGCGGATGTCCTCGACGCGGCCCCAGCCGACCTCGGAAATGGGCAGCAGGGCCTCGATGCCCCCGATGTCGACGAACGCGCCGAAATCCCTGAGGGAACGGACCGTGCCCGTCACCAGCATCCCTTCCTGGAGCGTCCCCTTGATGGCCTCTCTTCTTTTCCGATCCTCCTCCTCGAGGATTCTCCGCCGCGAGAGGATGATCCGCCGGCCCCGCTCGCCATACTCTATGATGATGAACGGGAGGCGCTGGCCGATGAAGGCCGCCGTCGTTTCCCCCCGGGGGATGCCGGACTGAGAGAAGGGGCAGAACGCCCGGTAGGTCCCCGCGATGCGGACCTCGAGCCCGCCTTTGACTTCCCTTTCCACGATCCCCTCGACAGGGATTGCGTTATGCCAGGCTTCCTCGAGATACTGGCGCGCGGCATCCCCGGAGACCCTCGTCGTGAAAACCCGCTCACCGTGCCGCGACGAGAGGAAATAGACTTTTACGGTGTCCCCTTCCTTTACGGTCAGCTCCCCTTCCTTGTCGAGGAACTCGTTGCGCTCGACGATGCCTTCCGTCTTGCCGCCGAGATCGATGAACACCCAATCCGACGTGATCTTGGCGATCACCGCCTCAACGCTCTGCCCCTGCTTGAGCTTCACCGGCTTGCGCTCGGAGGCTTCCAGGAGTTCAGCGAAACTTTTTTCCTCTTCCATGATCTTTTCCGTCCCGTCGTTGTTTGCCGCCCGACCGCCCGACCGCAGGGTGAGGCATCCGTGCAGGGGTCTACGTATAGTCCGAGTCGGCCCATTTGTCAAACCCTCACTGCATACGCCGGGAGACCCGGGAAATAAGTCTTGAACGCGGGAGCGATTAAGGTTATCCATGTGCCGGACCGATGAGAGAGGAGTACCTCCCGGTGCGCAAACCCGGAACGGCCCGGAGATCAGACAAGGAGTCCCCGCATGAGAAACGCTACCTTTTCCAAGATACTTGCCTGCGCCGCTGCGTTGATCGTGGTATCGACGGCGAGCCTTGCCGGTGCGGCAACCCTCTACCGCTGGGTCGACGAGGAGGGCGTGGTCCACATATCCGAGAACCCGCCCGAGGGGAGATTGAACGTCGCCCAGGCCGTCGTCAGGGAAGACGCCAGGAAGGACGCGAAGGCGGGACCATCAACGGAAAAGAAGGAATTCCGGGTGCGTCCCGCGGAGGTGACCATCTACACAACTCCCACCTGCCCCTGGTGCCACAAGGCGAAGGCCTGGTTCCGGGACAAGAGGGTCCGCTACCGGGAAATCGATGTGACGAGCGACCGAAGCGGTCTCGACGAGATGGTGAAAATTTCCGGTCAGACGGGCGTACCCGTCATCGTCGTGGGCGACGAGGTGATCGTCGGGTTCAACCTGAATCGCCTCCAAGAGATCTTCAAGCAATAGCATGCACCCCCCTGAAGGCATGACAGCCGGCCGTGTCCGCATCGGGTCCGGCTGTTTTTCGTTGACTTGCCCGCTTTGCCGCGGATAGAATAATACATCCGAATTCATACAGCACATCCTGTTGCCGTTTTCCGTTCCCGTTTTCGATTCGATCGTCCGGTCCTGGCATCATACACTCATTCATACGAGTCATAACAGGTCAACTCACCAGCAAACCGTTCCCCGCCATCGGGCCACAGGACAAGATTCAGCCGTCAACGCCGCGAGCCCGCAACGGGGAAAAGTCCAGAACGGGAGGTGGTCGTATGCTGTTCATGATGATTTGCACCTGGGATCCGCAAGACGAGCGCGAGGTCAGAACCAAACGGGCGAATTGGGAGTGGCCGAAGGAGGTGCGGGTGATCTCGGAGTACTATGACCTCCAGGGGTGCAGGACCATCTACGTGGTCGACTGCGACGCCGTGGGCCTCATTGCCTGCCGTGCTGCCTGGATCAACCTGTTGATGTTCGAGATCTTTCCCGTGTGGCCTCTCGGGGCGACCAAGGAACTGGTGAAGAAACAGGGGGCGTGAGGACCGAGTGACGTCTGTTTTGAAAGGAGGTACCGGATATGGGACGACTGGATCTGACCCCTGAAGAGGAGAAGGAACTTCTTTCCTTCATCGAAAGATACTATCACGATCTGCGCGTCGAAATCGCCAACACCGATGACCGAGAATTCCGACGGAGCCTGAAGCACAAAGAGGCCGTCATCCGGGGTATCCTGGATCGCATGAAGGTCATGAACGTATGAAAATTGCTGACCGGCTTCCCGGCCTGCAGCGCAGGAGGCGGAAGGGCGGGGTGGAATGTGATCCGCCCTGAAAGGAGAGAAGCGCATCTACGCCCGGGATCATTCAGCGCGACGCCCTCGCCGATCCCGCAGCGTGAGCCTAAATAAAAAACCCCGTTTGCAACGGGGTTTCTCATGCAGGGGGGGAGGGAGACGACCCTGTTCGAGTCGCCTCCCTGGAGGAGATCGTTTGTTTCTTGCTTTCCTTTTCTCTGCCTTTATCGGTTTCACTCGAGCTGTCAATCGAGTTGAACTTCTATATTGCACCTCCCATGCCAAAGGGTCTCTTTCATGCAAGAAGTAGATATTATTATGCTTTCATTGATGATGGCCCTGCTCCGGAAGGGGCGGTAGCGGCAACAAATGTCGAATCGGAAGAATCTCCCCCTTGGAAAAATCCCTTTGGAAAATAAAAAAGCGCAAGAAAATAGGCTTTTTCGACAAAATTGACGAAGCAGGACAGCCTATTTCCGGAGCGTCAGGATGAATACCCTTTGCTCCGGGACCGTTGCAGTGAGTGAAAAAATCCGGAGGAAACCTGGCAATCGATCCCGAGTTGACAGATGCGCACAGGGATCTCTAAAATGAATTCATGAAGGCCTATCACACCTTCGACCACACGGCCGATCTCGGGCTCGCCATCACGGGCGCAAGCGTCGAGGAACTCTTTTCCAACGCCGCCATGGCTGTGTTCGACCTTATCACGGATCTCGCCCGAGTGGAGCCGCGCGAGATCCGCCATATCGTGGTGGAGGGCGAAAGCCCTGAAGATCTGCTTATCAATTTTCTTCGCGAGGTGCTCTACCTTTACAACGGCGAGCGCTGGCTCATGAAGGAGATCCGGATGTCCCGCTTCGGGGACGCGGCGCTGGAGGCCGAGGCCAGG
>MVQS01000059.1 GCA_002067855.1 Syntrophaceae bacterium PtaB.Bin038 | reverse complement strand
TGAACCGCGACGACTGGTACCGCGAAGGGATGATGACGACGACCTTCATGTTCCTTTCCTGGCAACCCGATGCTTGCTTCTTGCTCTACCGACAGATGTTCGAACTCAAGTCTCCTGCGGAGCAGAAGGTAAGAAGCTGTGAAGGTTCGCATGCCCCCCGGTCAGCGGCCTTTCACAGGTACGGATCCGTTTTCTGCAGGTGGTTGACCACGTAATCCTCGATCGCATCCTCCAGCGGGCGGCACCGGACGGGGCAGCCGGCCTTTCGAAGCTTTTCCATCTTCGCCTCCGTCACATACTGGTACTGGTCCCGGATCTCGAGGGGCATGTCGATGTACTCGATTTTGGGTTTCAGGCCCGAGGCCCTGAACACCGCCTTGACCAGGTCGTTCCACGTGCGGGCCTTTCCCGTTCCGAGGTTGAAGATGCCCCTGGCCTTCGGGTTCTGCAGGAACCACCACATGACCTCGACGCAGTCCTTCACGTAAACGAAGTCCCGGATCTGCTCGCCGTGGCCGAATCCGTCGCGGTGGGACTTGAACAGCCTCACCTTCCCCGTATCCCGGATCTGGTGGAAGGCCTTGCGGACGACGCTCTGCATCTCGCCCTTGTGGTACTCGTTGGGTCCGAAGACATTGAAGAACTTGATCCCCACGACCTTCCCGACAAGCCCGTTGCGCATCACCCAGAGGTCGAAGAGCTGCTTCGAATAGCCGTACATGTTGATGGGCTGAAGCTTCGGGGTGATCCGGTCGTCGTCGGAGAAGCCCAGGGAACCGTCGCCGTAGGTCGCTCCGCTCGAGGCGTAGAGGAAGGGGATCCGCCTCTCGACGGCCCAGCGGGCCAGGGCGCAGCTGTAACGGAAGTTGTTCTCCATGAGGTAGTCGGCGTCGCGCTCCGTCGTCGAGGAGCAGGCCCCCATGTGGATGACGGCCTTCGCCTTGAAGGGGAGCGTGCCCCCGCAGAGCATCTCGTAGAAGGCGTCCTTGTGGATGAAGTCGGCGTAGCGCCGCTTCACGAGGTTCTTCCACTTCTCGGAGGTGCCGAGCGAGTCGACGATCAGGATGTCGTCGATCCCCTCCCGGTTGAGCTTCCAGACGAACACGTTTCCGATGAACCCGGCCCCGCCGGTTACGATGTACATGATTTTCTCCTGGTTCCTGTGCCGCTCCGCATCGGGCGAAGGGCATACGGTTCGGGGCTTATGGCAATACAGGATGCTTTTTCAGATCGCCTTGGCCGCCTTCTCTGCGGCGGCGGCAATCTGCTCGACACGCCCTGCGGGCATCTTCACGGGCACGGCCATGAACAGCGTCCGCGACAGGATCGCCTCCGCCTTCGGGTAGAGCTCACGCCCGTAGGAGGCCTTGCCCTTGTAGGAGGGGTCCGCAAAGGGGTACCTGGCGGAACAGGCGGTACACTTGGCGATGAAGTGCTCCCAGTTGGGCAGGTAGTGCCAGAAGTTCTCGTAGAAGTAGACGAAGTCCACGCCGCCGGCCGACATGGCCTTCTGGAAGGCCTTCGTCGCCTCCGCCGAGGGCAGGCTGAAGGCGATGAACGTGGCCGTGTCGCCGTCCGGGTCCGGGATGGCGCGGAAACGGATGCCCGGCACCCCGCTGAGGGCGCTTTTGACGGCGGCCTTGTTCTTCCTCTGCTCGCCGATGATCGTGTCGAGTTTGCGCAGCTGCGCAAGCCCCAGGGCCCCCTGGAGCTCGTTCATCCGGTAGTTGAAGCCCAGGATGAACCGACCCTCCATGGCCCTCGTCACTTTGGGGTTGTGGTCGTGACCGTGGTCATGGTACCAGTCCGAGCGGTCATAGAGTTCCTTGCTGTTGGTGATCACCATGCCGCCCTCGCCCGTCGTCATGGTCTTGTAGTAATCGAAGCTGAGGATTCCCATGTCTCCCCAGGTCCCCAGCTTCTTACCGCGGAAACTGCCGCCGGCGCTCTGGGCATTGTCCTCGAGGACCTTGAGCCTGTGTTTCCCCGCGATCTCCACGATTCGGTCGATGCGCGACGGCGCGCCGCACATGTGAACGGGGATGACGGCTTTCGTGTATGGCGAGAGCCGCTTTTCGATGCTGTCCGGGTCGAGGTTGAGGCTCTCGTCGATGTCGCCGACGACCGGGACCGCGCCCGTCTCCAGGACCGCCTCGTAGGTGGCGACGAAGGTGAAGGGGGGAACGATGACTTCGTCACCGGGGCCCACGTCGAGGGCCGTGAGGGCCACCTTCAGCGCCGCCGTGCCCGAGGAGACCCCCAGGGCGTACCCGGCACCCAGGTATCTTGCGAAGCCCTGCTCGAACTGGCGGACCTTGAAGACGCCCTTCCGTTCCTTGTCGTGCCCGTATCGCATCAGGACGCCCGTTTCCAGCACATCCATCAGTTCCTTGATTTCCTCTTTTCCGATCAGTTCCGAACCGGCCATTTCTTTCTGCCTCCGCTTTGCAGTGTGAGATAGATTGTCTTGATGCAATCCCCCGACCCTGTGGTCGGGCGGTTGAGACGTTACGAAGCTCGGAAGTCAGGATAGTTCTGATCTTCCGCGCTTCCTAACTTCCGCCTTTTCACAGGGCCGTGCGGTAGATCGCGATGGCGTCGTCGAGGGTCACCTTGCGGGGGTTGTTCTCCAGCGGCCGCGTGACCGTCATGGCCACCCGCGCCATCTCGGGGAAGTCCTCCTCGGGGATCCCGAGTTCCTCGAGACCCGTGGCGATGCCGCAGTCCTCGATGAGGACGTCGACGGCTTCCACGGCCAGCATGGCCGCATCCCGAACGGAGAGTCCCTCGGTGTTTTCCCCCATGACCTCGGCCACGACGGCAAACTTCTCCAGGGCCCCCGGGAGGTTGTACTCCATGATGCGGGGAAGCATCAACGTGTTGGCGACGCCGTGGGAGATGCCGTACTTGCCGCCCAGGGGATAGGAAAGGGAGTGCGCGGCTCCCACACCGGCGTTTGCCAGCCCGATGCCCGCATAGAGACTCCCCAGCAATTGTCCCTCGCGGGCCTCGAGGTCCTTGCCGTTATGGACACAGGTCCTCAGGTTTTCGGCAATCAGCCTGACGGCCTCCAGGGAAAACATCTCGCTTGCGGGACTTGCGATCACCGATGTGTAGGACTCGATGGCGTGGCACAGCGCGTCCATGCCGGAGGCTGCCGTCGGCTGGGGCGGAAGGCTCAGGGTCACCTCCGGGTCGAGCAGTGCCAGATCGGGGTACATGAAGACGCTGTTCATCCCCTCTTTTTTCTGAAGATCGTGGCGAACGAAGACGGCCGTGAAGGTCACCTCGCTGCCCGTCCCTGCCGTCGTGGGGACCATGATCGTGGGGATCCCCGGTCCGGGTACCCTGTTGAGGCCCAGGAAGTCCTTTGCCTGGGCTCCGTGGGCGGAAACGACGGCCACGGCCTTGGCCACGTCCATGGCGCTCCCGCCCCCGATCCCGATGACGATGTCGCACTTACCCTTCAGGGCGAGCCCGGCCCCCTCGTCGGCCTGCTCCAGGGGCGGCTCCGGCTGCACCCTGTCGTACAGGACGGGCTTCATCCCTTCCCGTTCGAACAGATCCAGGACCCTGTCGCGCATCCCCAGCGCGGCCAGATTGCCGTCCATGGCGATGAAGGGCCTTTTGGCCCTCATGTCCCGCACCTGGCCGACGAGCCCGGAAAAGGAACCGCAGCCGAAGACGATCTTTTTCGCTCCCGTGAAGGAAAAGGTTTTGTGCATGGTACGA
>MVQS01000058.1 GCA_002067855.1 Syntrophaceae bacterium PtaB.Bin038 | reverse complement strand
GCTGACGGAGCAGATGCGCAGGGAACTGATCCCCGAGGATCTCACGAGGCGGGTCTTCGAGATCGCCGAATCAGGTCCGCCTTGACAGCCCCGGAGTATCGTGTTACTTTCCGCATTCCTCCGTAGTGCTCAAAACCCCCATTGCGCCCCTCCCCGGCGAGGGAGAGGGCGGGGTGAGGGGAATGATTCGTTTCTTTCGCATCTGAAAATGCCCCCTTAGCTCAGAAGGATAGAGCAACGGATTCCTAATCCGTGTGCCCCGTGTTCGAATCACGGAGGGGGCACCATTTTGTTCTTCCTCGCCCGTGTGGGGCGTGCCGTTGTCCCTGATCCTCCGGCTCGTTTTCCCTTGACCGCCGATTTCGGAATCCCTACACTCATCGCGACCGCTTCCGAGGGGGAATCTCATGGACTGCAAGAAAGAAAAGAACCTGGAAACCTGCACCTGCTCCTACGACCCCTGCTCCCGCAAGGGGATCTGCTGCGAGTGCATCGCGTACCACGTCAGGAAGCGCCAGCTGCCGGGATGCTGCTTCCCGAGGGACGCGGAGAAGACCTACAACCGCTCCTTCGAGCACTTCGCGAAGCTGGTGATGGAGAAACGGGTTTGACAGGACCTGCCGGGGTCAAACGCAGTGCAGGCCTGCTTCTCTACCGCGTCCGCGCGGGGAGACTGGAGGTTTTTCTCGTCCACCCCGGGGGACCCTTCTGGGCAAAGAAAGATCTCGGGGCGTGGTCCATCCCGAAGGGCGGGATCGACGAGGCCGAAGACCCTCTCGAGGCGGCGCGAAGGGAGTTCGAGGAGGAGACGGGCTTTCGGCCCGAGGGGCTGTTCCGCAAGCTGGAGCCGGTGCGGCAAAGAAGCGGAAAAATCGTTTATGCCTGGGCCGTAGAGGGCGACTGTGACCCCGCGGCCCTGCGGAGCAACACGTTCGAGATGGAGTGGCCGCCGCGGTCAGGCCGGCATCGGGAGTTTCCCGAAGTGGACCGGGCGGGGTGGTTCGATCTCGAGACGGCGAACAACAAGATCCTGGACGGGCAGCGGGGGCTGCTGGCGGAAGTGCGTCGCCTCATCGGCCCAGCAGGTGCCGCAGGGGAAACGGCAATCGAAGACAGGAGGGGATTCATGCAGTATCTGGTGATCGGCTACGATGGAACCGATGACAAGGCCCCGGAGCGCCGGCTGGCGGTGCGGGAGGCGCACCTGGCGGGCATCACGAAGATGAAGGAGGAGGGGAAGGCCGTTTTCGGCGTGGCCATCCTCAATGATCGCGGGCAGATGATCGGGTCTGCGCTCGTCGTCGATTTCCCGACCCGCGACGAGCTTGACGCCTGGCTCAAGGTCGAGCCGTACGTGACGGGGGACGTGTGGCGGAAGATCGAGGTGCTTCCGGCCAGGGTCGCCCCCATGTTCGCAAAATAAAGAGGGTATCGGGTTTCGGGGGTAGGGGAAGGAGGGGGGCGAAGAAAATGCCTCACCCCTTTCCGAGAATCGGTGCGAGGGCCCTGCGAAGGGCTTGCGCGTCTGTGAACAGGTGGCCCCGGAGGCCCAGCTCTCGCGAAGCCCGGACGTTTGCCTCCACGTCGTCGACGAAGAGAATGTCCGAGGGAGGAAGGCCGAGGGTCTCGATGAGGACCTCGAATATTTTCTTTTGCGGCTTCGATGACCCCACTTCCCAGGAAAGAACGAGGGGGTCGAAGATGCGGTAGGGCTCCCTGTCCATGAGGGGCCTTGCAGGCATTTCCGTGTTCGATAGGATTCCCGTTCTGCATCCGCACTCGTGAATTTCCCGGGCGACGGCGAAGACGTCCTCCTTCGGCACGTAGGCCTGTTCGAACGCCTCGAGCCACAGCGAGGCGGGCGGCAGGTTCCCCTTCGCCCCCGTGCGCCTGCGAATGCCTTTCCAGAACTCCTCCTCCGAGATTTTCCCCTCCTGGAAATAGGGGATGAGCTTGCGGTAGGCCGCAAGCATGCACCCGCTCCCAATCCCGAGGACCTCCCGGCTGTATCGAAGGATTCCCTCCGTGGGGTTCTCGATGAGCACACCCCCCCAGTCGAAGATCACCGCCTTGATTCCGCTCAAAAGGACCTCCTTGTCGTCCGATGGGATTCCGGGTGCATCCCGTTATCGGCGAGCCCTGTCTTTACACGGAAGTTGCATAGTCCCTTCAAGGGAAAATCTCAAGCAAATTCGTGAGGATCGATGGCAGTCACGAAGCTGACGAAGGCACATCTGCTCGAGGAGAACCGCAGGCTCCGGGCCGAGTTGTACGCGATGAAAGGGACGCTGCAGGAAGCGGTGAGCCGGCGCGACGTTTTCCGCGAGGACCGTTACCGCGCAATCCTCGACGGCATCACGGAGGGGTACTACGAGGTGGACCTTGCGGGCCACTTCACCTTTTTCAACTCCGCTCTGTGCAGGATGCTGGACGAATTCCCCCCGAACGTGATGGGGATGAACTATCGCTCTTATCTGGACGGGGGATGCGAAGAACGTCCGCGGGGTCTTCCGGCGCGTGTTTCGCACCGGGGAGCCCGAAAACGGGTTCGACTGCGAGCTCGTTCGCAGGGACGGTTCCCCCATCCCCATTGCGGTATCGGTTTCGCTGATCCGGGATGAGGCGGGCCGGCCGGCGGGCTTTCGGGGGACTTGCGCGGGACATCTCCGCGCGCAGGCGCACCGAGGAGGCCCTGCTCAAGAGCGAACAGAAATTCCGGCTGATCGTCGAAAACATCCGGGACATCTACTTCCGGTGCGATCTCGAGGAAAACCTCGTCCTGGTAAGCCGGTCCGCGCTGAGGAAACTGGGGTACGAGTCCTTCGATGAGATCATCGGACACCCCGTGTCGTCGCTGTGCGTGGATCCCTCGCAGCAGGATCGGTATCTTCAAACGCTGCGGGCGCAGGGCTCCGTGGACGACTTCTGGATCCGGATCAGGAAGAAGGACGGGACGCCCGTCGACGGCTCGGTCAGCAGCTCCTTCTGTTCCGACGAGCACGGAAACCCCGTCGGCATGGAGGGGATCATCCGCGACATCACGGAGCGCATGCGCATGGAAGAGAAGCTGCGCCGCAGTGAGGAACGCTATCGGCTCACGGCCGACAATATCCGCGATCTCATCTGGACCATGGACATCAGGATGAACCTCACCTACATGAGCCCCTCCATGATGACGCTGTACGGGTACACGCCCGAGGATGAAGATGATCATGGGCCACTTCGGCGAGTGCGTGGCCGTGGAGAGCGGGGCGGCCGCAGTCGAGAAGTTCGTCGGGGCCTGGAACGGCTGGTCCCCCTATGACTTGATCTGCCTGGACGTTCAGATGCCGGAAATGGACGGCGTCGAAGTCCTGAACCGGATCCGGGCCCTGGAGCGGGAAAAAAGAGTTCCCGAGAGCAAGAGGGTCAAGGTCGTGATGGTGACGGCCCGGTCCGACAAGGACACGATCATGACCAGCATCCAGGCGGGCTGCAACGACTACGTCGTCAAACCCTTCGACAAGACAATCGTAGCGAAGAAGCTCACCCAGATGGGCTTCCACGTCAAGCTGTTCGGACGCCGCCCCGCGCGAGCACGGGATCAAAACAGAAGAGGCGCCGCAGGCCTTGGCCGCGGCGCCTTCTCGTTATTCTCCTGCGGGACTCGTAAGAATCTTCTTCCTTCCCCGG
>MVQS01000057.1 GCA_002067855.1 Syntrophaceae bacterium PtaB.Bin038 | reverse complement strand
GCTTCAGAAGTGGACCTATGACCGGGGTTACGGGGATTACGTCTACGTCCTGACCTTCGCGAACGACAAGCTCAGCAAGATCGAGAAATCCGGCCGGGGACGGTGAAACATCTGGAAGCTCGGAAGTGAAGAAGAGCAGAGGAGCGGACGGGAAAATCGGACCTCGCGGACTGTTTTCTTCTCGCCGATCTTCCGCTCTTTCCGGCTTCCGCTCTTCACGACCGCAAGGCGGATTGCGGCCGAGTCATCAACAGACAGCCCCGAAAGCGTATCACCATGCTGGGTGCAATAGACTGGGTCATCATCGGGCTGTACTTCCTGCTGAGCGCCGCGATCGGTTTCCACTACACCGGCAGGGCGGGCTCGAGCCTCCAGGAGTTCTTCCTCTCGGGGCGCAACCTCCCCTGGTGGCTGGCAGGCACGTCCATGGTCGCCACGACCTTCGCGGCGGACACGCCGCTGGCGGTCACGGAACTGGTGGCGCGAAACGGCATCGCCGGCAACTGGCTCTGGTGGAACTTCGTCTTCGGCGGCGTGCTCACCGTCTTCTTCTTCGCCCGGCTCTGGCGGCGCGCGGGCATCCTCACCGACGTCGAGTTCGTGGAGCTTCGCTACTCGGGGCGGCCCGCCGCCTTCCTGAGGGGCTTCCGCGCCCTGTACCTGGGGCTCTTCATCAACACCGTCATCATCGGATGGGTCAACCTGGCCATGGCCTCCGTTCTCGAGGGCATGTTCGGCGTCCCCCGGGGCGAGGTCATGCTCTTCGTGGCCCTGGCCCTGGGCCTCACGGCGCTCTACTCGGCCCTGTCGGGCCTCTGGGGCGTCGCCGTGACCGATGCATTCCAGTTCGTGCTGGCCATGACCGGGACGATCGTCCTGGCCGTCGTGGTGCTCGACCTCCCCCAGATCGGGGGACTGGCGGGATTGCTGGAGAAGGTGCCGCCCTGGTCGCTCGCGCTCGTCCCCTCGATATCCGGCGGAGCCGCGGACGACGCGTCGGGCCCCCTGACCCTCGGCGCCGCGGCCTTCTTCGCCTTTGTCGCGATCCAGTGGTGGGCCTGCTGGTACCCGGGGGCGGAACCCGGCGGGGGCGGCTACGTCGCCCAGCGCATGATGTCCGCAAAGGACGAGGGACACGCCCGGGCCGCGACCCTGTGGTTCACCATCGCCCACTACTGCGTGAGGCCCTGGCCCTGGATCCTCGTGGGGCTTGCGACCCTCGTCCTCTACCCCGACCTGGGGCCGGCGGACAAGAGGCTCGGGTACGTCTACGCCATGCGGGACCACCTGCCGGCCGGCATCCGGGGCATGCTGGTCGCCGCGTTCTTCGCCGCCTACATGTCCACGATCGCCACCCAGCTCAACTGGGGCGCCTCCTACGTCGTCAACGATTTCTACCGCCGCTTTGTCCGCCCCGGCGCCGGGGATCGGCATCTCGTCGCCGTCTCGCGGGGCGCCACGCTGGCCGTGATGGCCGCCTCGCTGTACGTCACGTCCATCATGGACACGATCTCCGGGGCCTGGGCTTTCCTCATCGAGGCCGGCGCCGGGCTGGGCCTTGTGCTGATCCTGCGGTGGTTCTGGTGGCGGATCAACGCCTGGAGCGAGATCGCCGCCATGGTGACGCCCCTTGCCGTTTACGGCTGGTTGCGCTTCGCCACAGAGATCCGTTTCCCCGAGACCCTCTACGTCATCGTGGCGGCCACGACCGCCGTCTGGATCGGGGTGACGTTCCTGACGAAGCCGACCGACGGGGAAACGCTCGCCCGCTTCTACCGGCGCGTGCACCCCGGGGGACCGGGCTGGGCGGCCGTGGCGCAGTCGCTGCCCGACGTGCGGGGCGACGGCGGCTACGGCCGTCTCGCGCTGGACTGGCTCTGCGGGGTGGTCCTCGTGTATGCCTGCCTCTTCGGCGTGGGGAAGATCCTCCTGCTCCAGGCGCCCGAGGGGCTGGCCTTCCTCGCGGTCGCCGCCGCGGCGGCGTGGGGGATCGGACGCGGCACGGCACAACAGGGTTCCGGGTGCAGGGTTCAGGGTACAGGGGAGGAAAAATGAACGACAGGACAAAAAGGGTGCTGTCGGTCGGGACGCACCCAGACGACATCGAGATCGGCTGCGGGGGCACGGAGGCTCTGCTGGCGCAACGGGGGTTCGAGATCACCCACGTGATCCTCACCTCCGGCGAGGCGGGAAGCGACCGCGTCCCCCCCTGGGAGCTCGGGCCTGTCCGCGAGAGGGAGGCCCTCGAGGCCGCGAAGGTCCTCGGCGCAGCCGGCGTGGAGTTCCTGCGATACCCCGACGGGCTCACGGGGTTCTCCCGCGAGATGAAGGTCGACATCATCCGCATGGTGCGGAGGATCAGGCCGCACATCGTCTTCGTCCACGAGCGAGGCGAGTCCTCCCTGGGCCACCGGGTGGCCGGCGAGCTGGTGCTCGAGGCCGTGCAGGCCGGCGCAGGCCCCTGGTTCCAGGAGGCGGGGGGCGGGCCCTGGTCGCCGGATCTCATCCTCGGCTACGAGGTCTGGCACCCGCTGGGACGCTACGGGCTGGCCGTGGACATCTCGGCGACCCTGGAGACGAAGCTCAAGGCTCTGGCCTGCCACCGCTCGCAGACGGCGGCGGTCCGCTACGACGAGGCCGTGCGGGGGCTCGCACGGTGGCGCGGCGTCATGAGCCTCTCGGGCGGGGACGCGGAGGTGTTCGAGGTGATCCGGGTGTCACAGGGCGCGCTCAGCTGTTTTCTGACGTAAATGCCTGGCTGCCGGGCGCCGTACTTCGTGCCCAAAGCGGTCAGAACCTGACATACTGCGTTGCGAGGAACATGAACAGGATTCCTGCCAACAACGAAAACAAGCCCGTCACCGCCCTCTGCGGGGTGGAGGGCCTGGCGCACCTCAAGCGCTTTCATGACATCCCGGGCTTCCGGATCGGGGGCGCCTACGACCTCGACGACCCCGCATCGTGGGAGTCGGGGGGCCGCGGCGGCGTGACCCTCGAATCCCTGGGCGCAGGGCCCCTGCGCACGGCCTGCATCGCCGTCGGCACGCCCCGCCGGGACGCCGACGGGCTCATCGACAACGCCGTCCTCTTCAGCCCCTTCTACTCGGGCGACGCGGGCCTGATGTACTTCTACTGGCACCGCGGCCAGGGCGGGAACGACTTCTGCGGCGGCCCCGTCGTGGGACCCGGGGAGTTGATCGACACGAACCGATACTACGTGATCTTCGCCGACGCCCTCGGCCTGTGGGGTGCGAGCAAGCCGAGCGACGGTCTCGGGCTCGCGTTCCCGCCCTACAGCCTCTTCGATTGCGTCCAGGCCAACTACCGGCTGCTGCGGGACCACCTCGAGGTGGGCCGCCTGCGGCTCGCCACGGGGGTCTCCATGGGTGCCATCCAGAGCTACCTCTGGGCCCTGATGCACCCCGGTTTCGTCGAGGCGATCATGCCCATGGGAGGCGTGACGGAAACGGACGCCAGCCTCCGGTGGCTCTTCCGGCTCATGTCGGCGGCCATCGAGAGCGACCCCGCCTGGCGCGAAACGGCCGGCGCCTACTACCACCTCCCGAAGGAACGGCACCCGTACCGGGGCGTCATGTTCGGCTGGTCCATCCTGTTCCACTCGGCGATGAGCTTCGACCACCGGATCGA
>MVQS01000056.1 GCA_002067855.1 Syntrophaceae bacterium PtaB.Bin038 | reverse complement strand
CACGGGGTCGATGATGTTGACGATGGAGAAGCCCATCTGGAAGCCGATGAGCTGACCCGCCATCTGGATGCCGGCGAAGACGAGCCGTGCGGCGAAGCCCAGGAGAATCCCGATGAGCGCCTCCCCGGCCATGCTCAGCCCGAAGGAGAACAGGTCGCCCGCTGCCGTCGCAGGTCGCTCGACGAAGGGAAGCACGAGAAACGTGATGAGGATCGCCAGGCCCGCCTTGACCCGCGCGGGGGTGGTGCGGTCCCCGAGAATCGGGATCATCGCCACGATCACACCGACCCGAAGGAGGATCAGGAAGAAGAGCTCGACCTGGTCGAGGGTGAACACGGGGATTTTCACTCTCGTGCCCCCCCCGACGTCTCTTTTCGGCCGGCATGTGCTTGTCTGGGCAGCATCGTGTTTCCGATCACGGCGAAAGGTTCAGGGCGACTGCTCATGATCTCATTCCACCGGACCTTACGCCTTATGCCTACTTTATGTAGTTCGGTATGTTCGAAAACAGGTTGTGCGTGAAATTCACGAGCATGTCCAGCATCCAGGGCGCCGCGACGAGCAGGGCCAGCATGACGGCGATGATCTTGGGCACGAAGGTCAGCGTCATCTCGTGCACCTGCGTCACCGCCTGGAAGACACTGATGACGATCCCCACGACGAGACCGACGAGCAGGATCGGCGCCGACACGAGCAGGGTCACCTTCATGGTTTCGCCCGCGATCCCCATGATCAGATCCGTTGACATGGCTGCCCCCTCCCTTAGCGGCCTCTCATCGGAAGCTCTGGACGAGCGAGCCGATGATCAGGTACCACCCGTCGACGAGCACGAACAGCAGCAGCTTGAAGGGCAGGCTGATCATGATCGGCGGCAGCATCATCATCCCCATCGACAGCAGGATGCTGGCCACGACCATGTCGATGACCAGGAAGGGGATGTAGATGAGAAAACCGATCTGGAACGCGGTCTTCAGCTCGCTGATTACGAAGGCCGGGATGAGCGCCGTGAGGGCCACATCGGCGGGCTTTTCGGGCTTCTTGCCGCCCGAGACCTTGATGAACAGCTCCATGTCCTTCTCCCGGGTCTGCTTCAGCATGAAGTCCCGGATCGGCACCGTCGCCCTCTCGAAGGCCTGCTCGGTCGAGATCTCCTCGTTCATGTAGGGCGAGATGGCGTCGCTGTGGACCCTCTGCCAGACGGGGGTCATGATGAAAAACGTCAGAAAGAGCGCAAGCCCGATGACGATCTGGTTCGCCGG
The DNA here is from genome assembly GCA_002067855.1 of Syntrophaceae bacterium PtaB.Bin038. Classification (GTDB taxonomy): domain Bacteria; phylum Desulfobacterota; class Syntrophia; order Syntrophales; family UBA2192; genus UBA2192. The sequence continues at coordinate 1,249 of MVQS01000056.1, read as the reverse complement.
CATCTGCTGGGTGCCCAGGGCGTGACGCAGGATCGACAGCACGACGACGATCCGCGTGAAGGAGGTCACCATCATGAGGATCGCAGGGGCGAGCGAGAGGACGGTGAGCAGCAGCAGGAGCTGCATCACCACGGCCACCCGTCCCGGCTCGCCGGAGCCGTCGCCGATGTTGAGGCTCACCGACGGGACGGGCATGTTCTGCGCGCCGGCCGGTGCGGCCGCGAGGATCAACGCTGCGGCAAGCAGCAGCGCTGCGGCAAGGAATGTGGAGGCGTGCTTCTTCATGGTGCAGTCTGCGGAGCGGCTCCCCGCGATGCGGCGCGTCACTTCGGCTCGTTCCGTCCGCCCGCGAGGCTCAGGGTTTTCAGCTTTCGTTTGTAGAGGCTGATCGGGTCGAGAAAGGGCTCCCCGTTGTTCCCCCCGGGGCTCGCCGAGCGGAGACGCTCGAGGGAGTCCTCGTCGGTGATGGTCGTCAGCAGGGTCATCTGCGTCCCCGAGACGCCGACGACGATCACGCTGCCGAGCACGTCGAGAAGCAGGATGCTCGACTTCGGGCCCAGGTACCGGGTGGAGAGGACCCGGATCATCCGGCCGTCGTCGACGTTCGCGCCGGTCTTGTTCATGAACCGGCGGACCGCCCAGAGCCCGGCCAGCATGACCCCGAGCACGACTGCCAGGGCCGAGACCATCTTGAGCAGAGAAGCGAGGAAATCGAGTGTGCTCATGGCGTCCCGGTCCCCCTCATCGAAGCTTGAGGATGCGTTCCGCGGGGGAGATGATGTCCGTCAGGCGGACGCCGAACTTCTCGTTGACGACCACGACCTCCCCGCGGGCGATCAGGCGCTGGTTCACGTAGACGTCCATGGGCTCGCCGGCGATCTTCTGCAGCTCCACGACGGAGCCCTGGCCGAGCTGCAGCAGCTCGCTGATCAGCATCCGGCACCGGCCCAGTTCCACGGTGAGGCTCAGCGGGATGTCGAGGATGAATTCCAGATCGAAGCCCCCCCTGGCTCCCGGTGTCTTCTGCAGCTCGCTGAAGTCGGGTTCGCTGACTTCCGCGGCCGGGGCGGCCTGTCGGGATTTCTCCAGCTCGTCCTTGACGTCGTCCCAGCCGATCTCCCCTTCTTTCCCGGGCGGGGCGCCGCCGGTCGCCTGGCTGATCTCCTGCATCAAGCTGTCCACTTCATTCTGTTCCATAGTAGCGAGCCTCTTTTCCCTGAATCGTTCCCGCAATCTGGATCGCGGTGTT
>MVQS01000055.1 GCA_002067855.1 Syntrophaceae bacterium PtaB.Bin038 | reverse complement strand
ACAGGGCCTCGTCAAGCAAGGCCATCGGGTCCGGCTCCGGCGCCGCATCGAGATCGAGCACCTCGACCGCATGGTTATCCTGCAGAAGAACCGCCGCCAGGCTCAGGAGCCCGAGCGGCGGCAGTCTCGACTTCCCCCCGAAGGGGGGATTGACAAGAAGAACGTTCACGGAAGCGTCTGTTCGTCTATTTCGTTTGTTTCGTTCGAATCCCCCCTGCCCCCCTTTTCAAAGGGGGGTGAAGGGGGGATCTGCCTTATGCCTGTTCTTTTGCAAACATGTCCCTGTACGTCACGCGCATGTCGCGCTTGAGGATCTTGCCCGTAGGGGTCTTGGGCAGGGCCTGGACGAAGACGATCCCCTTGGGAACCTTGAATCCCGCCAGTTCCTTGCGGCAAAGATCGATGATCTCCTTCTCGGTGATCGTCTGGCCCGCCTTCGGCACGATGACGGCCGTGACGGCCTCGACCCACTTCGGGTGAGGCACGCCGATGACGGCCACCTCCTGCACCCGCGGGTCCTTGTAAATGGCTTCCTCGACCTCGCGGGTGGGCACGTTCTCGCCGCCCGTCTTGATCATGTCCTTCTTGCGGTCCGCCACCGTGATGTAGCGGTCCTCGTCCATGATGCCCACGTCGCCTGAATGGAACCACCCGCCCTTCATGGCCTCCTCGGTCTTGTCCGGGTCCTTGAAGTACATCATCAAAGCGTGGGGCCCCCTGCCGCAGATCTCGCCGGGAACGCCGGGCCGGGTGATGGGGTTGAATCCGTCATCCTCGAGCCTCGTCTCCATGTTGAGGCCGCCCATGCCGGCCGATCCCAGCTTGCGCATGGCATCCTTCGCCTTCAGCACCGTGTGGTAGGGCGCCAGCTCCGTCTGGCCGTAGTAGTTCCATATCCCCGAACCGGGGAACTTCTCCATGATCTCCTTCAGGATCTCCACGGGCATGATGGAGGCCCCGTAGTAACACTTCTTCAGGCTCTTGAGGTCGTACTTGCCGAAGTCCGGGTGCCGCAGCAGGCCGATCCACACGGTGGGCGGCGCGAAGAACATGGTCGCCTTGTAGTCGGCGATGTTTTTCAGGATCTGAACCATGTCGGGGGCGATGAGGATGTTCGTTCCCCCCACCCAGAAAACGGGGTTCATGAAGACGTCGCGCTGGGCGCAGTGGTAGATGGGCAGTGCGTTGACCTGCACGTCGTCCTCGTCGTACTGCCCGTCGACGATGCAGCCCATGTACTGGGCCATGAGGGCCTGGTTGGAGATGATGACGCCCTTGGGGAGCGACTCGGTGCCGCTTGTGTAGGTCATCTGGACGGGGTCCTCGATGCGCAGGACCGTGTCGGGCTCCGTCGCGGGGTAGGCTTTGTACCAGGGTTCGAAGTCCTTGAACTTGTCGCTCACGGGCGGCTTTCCCGCCCCCTGGCGGGACCAGATCCAGGTCTTCACCGTGGGCATCTCGCCGAGGACGTCCTTGACCAGATCGTAGAGAGCGTCCTCCACGATGAAGAGCTTGCTCTCGGAGTGGTTGATGCAGTAGGCGATGTCCTTTCCCCGCAGCAGGTAGTTGATGGCCAGGTACACGGCGCCCGCCTTGCAGCAGCCGAACCACGTCAGGACGTGGTCGATCGTGTTGTGCGCCAGGATGGCCACGCGGTCATACTTCTTGATGCCGAGATCGATGAGCGCGTTGGCCACGCGGTTGCACTCCCCTTCCATCTCGGCGTAGGCCATCTTCCGGTCCCCGAAGATCATGGCCGTCTTGTCGGGGAAGTGGTAGGCGCTGCGGCGGATCATGTCCGCGATGACCCATCGGTTGACCTTGTTGTAGCGGGTCATCAGGTACTCGACGGTTTCCTTGTTGAGGGTGTTGAACTTCGCCTTGTCCGCGTCCGTCAGGGGAATGCCAAGCGACATGGAACGGTACCTCCCTCCTCAAAGTAGTCT
>MVQS01000054.1 GCA_002067855.1 Syntrophaceae bacterium PtaB.Bin038 | reverse complement strand
CTTTCCCTCCCGGTTCATCTCCCTCGAGAGGATCGCCTCGGCGATCCGGTTCGGCATGCAGCCGAAGGGCCCGATGGCGATCGCGCCGCAGTAGTGCTCGGGCACCTCGGTGAGCGCCGCCCCCACCGTGAGGATCGCCTCGCCCACGAGCCGCGGGCTCACGAGGTGGCGCACCCCGTCGATGAGGCCGCCCACATCCTCCATGCGATAGTGCAGGAGGCCCGATCCCGTCATGACGTCCTTGATGCAGCGCTCCCGGCGCCTCATCACCGCCTGGCGCAGCAGGAGCCGGATCCGCTGCCGGAAGGAGATGTCGTTGGCCGTCATCCGGTTCGCGTAGCACCAGTCGGTGTAGTAGATCCACTCCATGGCGCTCGAGACCTTCACGGCGAAGCCCTCGTCGGCCAGCCTCTCGACGAGCCACTGGCGCGACAGGTCGTCGTGGCGGACGAAGATCTCCCCCGTCAGCAGCACGAGCGGTGTCTCCTCGGGGCGCCGCAGCAGTTCGATCCGCCCCAGCGCCTCCGCGGCCCCCTCGAGCGTCTCCTCGATCTCCCGCGCATCGCAGCCCCGCTCCAGGACCTGCAGCATCCGCGACCACTGCGCGCGGAACACCTCCATGGCATCCGGCCTCCGGGCCGCGCAGGCAAGCAGCATCGAGTAGATGTCGTGCATCGCGTCGGCCAGCACCACGGCCGTCCAGGCCTTCTTCGTGAAGGAGCTGCCGTGGAAGTCGGAGTAGCTGTTCTCGCCGGACAGCGAGAAGAGGGCCACGTCGTCGAAGCGCAGCTTCTCCACCACCCCCTCGATGAAAGGCGCGTACTGCCCGAACCGGCAAGGCCCCGAGGTGGTGGGCATCACGTAGAGCAGCAGCTCGTCGCGCCGCTCGCGCCCCTCGAGGTAGTTCAGCAGTCCGCCCGTCACGAGCTGCAGCGGCAGGCACTCCTTGCAGAGGCTGTGTGCCTTCCCCGTTTCGAGGGCCCTGCGGTCCGCGGGCGGCAGGCAGGTGCTGCGGATGCCCAGGCCGCGGAAGACGGCGCTCATGGCCTCCGAGTTGAGGCGGCCCATGGAGGGGAACAGCAGGTGCACCCTGGGGTCGAAGAAGGAGTGGGCCTTGCCCCTGGAATCGATGAATCGCTGGTTGCGGTAGTCGAAGCGCGAGGGGGTGAAGACACGCGGCCCGCCGCCCTGCCCCGCCGCCCGGCCCCCCCTCACCTCGCGCCAGGCCTTCACGATCCCGAGGAAGGCCTCGATGCGCGTCTCCAGGCCCGCGTCGGCCGTGTGGCTGTCGAGCTCGAGGGTGAGAGAGGGCTTGTCCCCCATGAGGTCCCGGAAATACCCGATCAGGAACGAGTCGGGCCCGCAGGAGAAATTCGTGACGTAGCAGCCGAAGAGCTGCGGGTGCCGCTCCACGAAGCGCGCCGCCTTGAGGATGGTCTGCCCGGCCGACCAGTACATCTGCCCGTGCACCGGTTCGTCGTCGATGGGCAGCATATCGATGGGGATGGCGCGGACACCCCGCGTCGCCAGCTTCCGGGGAATGCCCATGTGCGCCTCGGAGACGAAGGCGTTGTAGGAGCGCCCGAACAGGGCGACGGCGAAGGCGCCCGGGTCGGCCTGCAGCTCCTCGAGGGCCCTGCGCCCCGCCTCCCGCATCCGCCGCACGACGGCCTCCTGCTCGTCCACGGCGGCCCGGAAGGCGCGCAGTCCCTCATCGGCGGTCCTGCCGAGGGCCCGGGCCATCCCGACGAAGGCCTTCCGCGCCTCGGCGGGACCCTTCGAGAAATCGATGACGGGCGACAGGATGCGGCCTTCCCTTTTCAAAACCTTCCAGGCGGGGTGGTCCTTGAAGGCCGCCGCCAGGTAATACGGCTCCCCCTGCGAGATGGGACAGGCGACGCTCTTGACGGGCCCATGCCCGTTGCCGCCGCCGTTTCGCGGCACGCCCCCCCTGAAGTGGGGCAGGAAGAGCCAGTGGACCCCTCGGTCCAGGAGGTCCTGGAGGTAGCCGTGTGCGATCTCGACGGGCCAGCAGAAGGCGGCCCCCCTGCGGTCGACGCCCTCCTGACGGATCGTCTCGGGCAGCACGGCACGCAGCCCCAGCTCCTCGAAGAACCGCCGGTAGAGCGGGAAGAAGGCGTTGGTGAAGAAGGACTTGTTGAGGCCGACGGTGCCCGTCGCCGGGGCCTCCCCCGCATCCCTCCCTTCGAAGACGAGGCGTTCCCAGGCGTGCGCGAGATCGAGACCCGCCGCGTCCGCCTTCCGGTCGAAACGAAGGTTGACCCAGCGGTTGCAGGCCCCCCCGAAGGGGTACGTCCTGCCCTCGATGCGGATGCGGGCGATCTCGCAGCCGCGGTCGCAGCGCTCGGCGCCCCCGTTGCACCGGAAGGGCTCGCCGTACTCCATCTCCCGGTCCCGCAGGGTCTCGAGCGAGAACCGCTGCGGGCGCAGGAGACCCAGCTCGATGCGGCGCTTGATCTCGAGGGCCACGCCGAAGGCGCCCATGAGGCCGGGGTCGGGCGGGACGACGATCCGCCGTCCCGTGACGGCGGCCATGGCCAGGGGCACGGCGCGGTTGTAGCACACCCCGCCCTGCATGAAGACCTTCCTGCCCACGGCCCGGCTTCCCTTCACGCGCTTGTGGTAGTTCATGCAGATCGAGTAGACGAGGCCCGCCACGACGTCCTCCCGGGCGATCCCCTCGTGGAAGGCGCGCTTGATGTCGCTGTTGATGAAGGCCGCGCACTGGTCGTTGAAGTCCGGCGGCCGCCTGCCCCGCAGGGCGATCTCCGCGATCTCCTCCGTGGCGATGCCGAGCGACTCCCGGGCCGCCTCTTCCAGGAAGGAGCCCGTCCCCGCGCTGCAGGCCTCGTTCATGGCGTAGTCCGAGGGAACGCCCCCCGTCAGGAAGGTGTACTTGGCGTCCTGGCCGCCGATCTCGAAGATCGTGTCGACGCCCGGGTCGAAGCGGACGGCGGCGGCGGCGTGGGCGGCGATCTCGTTGACGATACCCTCCGTCATGGCATGGAGACCCGCGATCTGGCGCCCCGAGCCCGTCACGCCGAGTCCCTCGATGCGGACGGCGGCGGAGAGGCCGCCCAGCTGCCCGCAGAGCTCCCGGTAGCAGGCGCGCGAGGCGCCGACGGGGTCGCCGTCGGTGCGCAGGTACGCGGAGGCCACGACGGCGTCGTCCTCACAGCGCAGCAGGACGGCCTTCGTCGTCGTCGAGCCCACGTCGAGGCCGAGGACGAGCGTATCCCCGGCCCGCGCCTCGCCCCGCTGCGAGGGCTTGAACTCGACCTGATCGGCGAAATCGGAAAGGGGCCGCAGGACGTCAAAGGAACTCTTCTCGCTGCGGAAAAGACGGGTCGGCCCCGGGTACGGGGTCGTCTCGTTCTCGAGGGCCCAGAGGGCCGCGCCGAGGGCCTCGAAGTAGGGCGCCTCGTCGGGCACCCGGAGGTTCGCGATCTCAGCGCGCAGGCGGTCCATCACGACGTCGTTGCGGGCCGTGCCCCCGATGATCATGATGTCCCGGCGGGGGACCTGGCGGAGGATCTCGAGGATCTTCCCCGC
>MVQS01000053.1 GCA_002067855.1 Syntrophaceae bacterium PtaB.Bin038 | reverse complement strand
AGGAGTCTTGCCATGCGTTCTCCTGTCAGGATCCGATGGGGTTCTCCGGGACGCCCTTGCCGCACTTGATCGGCAGGACCTCTATTGCACCCCGCCCTTGAGCAGGGCCGTGAACCGGCGGTTCGCCTCCTCCCAGTTCGCAATGCTCCAGAAGGCCTCGACGAACTTCGCCCTCAGGTTCCGGTAATCCAGGTAGTAGGCGTGCTCCCAGACATCCAGCACCAGGAGGATCGGGAATGCGGGGTAGACGTTCGCGTTGTGCTTCTCGATCTGCATGACGAGCGGCCGGTTCGACATCCGGCACCAGCTCAGCGCGGCCCAGCCGGAGCCCTCGTCGGTGACGGCCGCCTGGGAAAACTCCCTCTGGAAGCGCTCGAAGCTCCCGAACTCCTTGTCGATGGCCGCCCCGAGGATGCCCGCCGGCTTCCCGCCGCCGCCCCTGCCCGCCGGCGCGAGGTTTTCCCAGAACAGGCAGTGCAGCAGGTGCCCTCCGATGTGGAAGGACAGCTCCTTGAGAGCGGCCTTCATGTCGAGGTCGCCCCCGGCCCTCCGCGACTGCTCGAGCTTCTCGAACACCGCGTTGGCCCCCGTCACGTAGGCCTGGTGATGCTTCTCGTGGTGGAGCCGCAGCTGCTCCTCCGACACAAACGGCGCCAATTCCTTGTAACCGTAGGGCAGTTTTGGTAAAGAGTAGTAGTGCGCCTTTTCCATGGATCGATTCCGTCCTTTCCCGGGAGGGAACTCCCGATAAAGGCTCCCGGCTGGAAGCATGGTGGGTCTTCGCGACCGTGGCCCGGCGGGTCGGCGACCCCCGGGGCCGCAGAAGCCTGCAGCGCGCATAGTGTACCTCAACAGGGCGGAGAAAGACAGGCGAAAACGTGTCGGGGCCCCCGGGCCCTGCCCGCCCTTCGCGGAAGGGCCCGCACGGTCCCGACGGGGGGGACGGCCGGATGAAGAGGGACGAGCGAAGGACCAGGGCGGATCTCATCGGGGAGCTCGAGTCCCTGCGGGCCGAGATTGCGCGGCTGCAGGAAGCCGAGGCGGCGCTCCGGGACACCGGCGCCCTCTACCGGAGCCTGGCGGACAGCAGTCCCGTGGGGGTCTTCTTCCTCGTGAACGGGAAGTTCCGCTTCCTCAACGCCCGGTTCGAGCAGAGCACGGGCTACCGCGCCGGCGACCTCCTGGGACGGGACTCGCTCGTCGTCGTGCACCCCGAGGACCGGGAGCGGGTGCGCAGGGACGCCGTCGAGATGCTTCGGGGCCGCAGGAGCACCCCGTACGAATTCCGCGCGGTGACGAAGGACGGCAGGGTCCGGTGGATCCTGGGCACCGTGGCGCCCGTCTCGTTCCACGGCGAAAGGGCCGTCCACGGCAGCTACATGGACATCACGGAGCAGAAGGAGACCCGGCGGCGTCTCGAGGAGATGGAAACCGTCGGGTCCTCCATCCTCGATGCCCTGCCCGTGGCGGTGATCGTGCTGCGCGAACGGAAGATCCTCTTTGCCAACCGGGCCACGGAGGCGGTCTTCGGCTGGAAACCCGACGAGCTCACGGGAAAGGGGACACGGGTACTCTACCGCAGCGATGCCGAGTACGAGGAGATCGGGCGGCGGTTCTACCCCGTGCTGGAGAGGCGGAGAACGCACGGAGAGGAATTCCCCTGCCGGCACCGGGACGGCCGCGACATCCTCTGCTACGTCAGCACGTCGCGCATCGGCGAGACCCTCCAGGAGAAGGGCATCGTCGCCACGTACGAGGACATCACCGAGCGAAAGCGCGCCGAGGCCGACCTGAAGGAGAGCGAGCAGCGCCTCCGCCGCATCATCGACGGATCGCCCATCGCGGCCTTCGTCATCGGCCGGGACCACCGCGTGCTCTACTGGAACCGGGCCCTCGAGGAGCTGAGCGGGATCCGCGCAGCCGACGTGATCGGGTCGGACGGGCACTGGCGGGCCTTTTACCCCGAAAAGCGCCCCTGCCTGTCCGATCTGCTCGTCGACCAGGCCTTCGAATCCATCCCCGCCTGGTACGCGGCCTGCTGCAGCCCCTCGAAGCTCATCGAGGAGGCCTACGAAGCGACGGACTACTTCCCCTACCTCGGCAACGGGGGGAAGTGGCTGCGGTTCACGGCCGCCGTGATCCGGGATTCCTCGGGGGCCCCCGTCGGCGCGATGGAAACGCTGGAGGACGTGACGGAGCGAAAGAACGCCGAGGAGGCCCTGCGGGAGAGCGAGGAGAGGCTCCGGGCCATCCTGGAGGGGTCGCCCACCCCCACGTTCGTGATCGACCGAGGGCACCGGGTGATCGGGTGGAACCGGGCGCTCGTGGAGTTGACGGGCGTTCGGAGCGAAGACGTCATGCACACGGGGAAGCACTCGATGGCGCTTTACGGCGTCAAGCGCCCGACCGTCGCCGACCTGCTCGTCGACGGGGCGGCGGACCCCGCCGAGACGATCCGGAAGTGGTACGGGCCGAACCTGAGACGCTCGGAGCTGCTCGGCGAGGCCTACGAGGCCACCGGGCCCCTGAGCTTCCCCGGCAGGGAGGAGAAGTGGATCCACTTCACCTCGGCGGCCGTGCGCGACAGGAAGGGGGACATGATCGGCGCCGTGGAGACGATGACCGACGTCTCGCCCCTGAAGCGCGCCGAGGAGGAGCTCAGGCTCACCGTCGAGAAACTCCGGATGGCGACGGCCGGCATCATCCGGGCCATCGACCTCATCGTCGAGACGCGCGATCCCTACACGGCGGGCCACCAGCACCAGGTGGCGCGCCTGGCCGAGGCCATCGCGCGCGAGATGGGGCTGCCCGCGGAAACGGTCGAGGCGATCTACGTGGCCGCCTCGATCCACGACCTCGGGAAGATCTCCGTGCCCGCCGAGATCCTCAGCAAGCCGGGGAACATCAGCGAGATCGAGAGGGGGATCATCCGCACGCACCCGCAGGTGGGCTACGACATCCTCAAGACGATCGACTTCCCCTGGCCGATCGCGGAGATCGTGCTGCAGCACCACGAGAGACTCGACGGCTCGGGCTACCCCCGGGGACTGCGGGACGGGGAGATCCGGGTCGAGGCCAGGATCATCGGCCTGGCCGACGTGGTGGAGTCGATGGGCTCCCACCGGCCCTACCGCCCCACCCTGGGCATGGGCCGGGCCCTTGCCGAGATCCGGAAGAACCGGGGCACCCTCTACGACCCCGCCGTCGTGGACATCTGCATCGCCCTCTTCGAAAACAACCGGTTCGCCTTCGAGGGGCCGCCCGGCAGCGCGGAGCGGTAGAAGGCCCGGCGAGATCGAAACCAGAAAGGACCCCCCATGATGAAGCCCGTCGACACCGTCGCCATCGAAGACCGTCACATGCCGCCGTTTTTCGCCAAGATCCCCCTTTCCATCGAGCGCGGCGAGGGGATCTACGTCTGGGACGAGTCGGGGAGGCGCTATATCGACTTTACCGCCGGCTGGGGGGTCACCTGCCTCGGGCACGCCCACCCCGCCATCGCCGCGGCCCTGGCCGAGCAGGGGCAAAAAATCCTTCAGAACCCCAACTCGGGGCTCACCTACTCCCCCGCCCGCGCGCGGCTCATCGAGCTGCTCACGGGGATCCTGCCGCCGAACCTGACGCGGGTCTTCTTTTCCAGCAGCGGCGCCGAGGCCAACGATGCCGTGATCAAGCTCGCGAGAAAGGCCACGGGCCGGATGGACGTCGTCTCGACGGAGCAGAGCTTCCACGGCCGGACGATCAGCACGGCCTCGGCCACGGGGCAGGCCAAGCACCGGGAGCGGTTCAACCCGCTCATGCCGAACTACCTCTTCGTCCCCTACGGCGACGCGGGGGCCGTCGCGGAGGCGCTGGGCGAGAACACGGCGGCCGTCATCCTCGAACCCATCCAGGGCGAGGGCGGGGTCAACGTGCCGCCGGAAGGGTATCTCCGCGAGGTCGAGGCGCTGTGCCGCAAGGCGGGCGCCTACCTGATCGTCGACGAGGTCCAGACCGGTTTCTGCCGGACGGGCCCGCTCTTCGCCGTCACGGAGCTGGGCGTGCGGCCCGACTTCATGACGCTGGCCAAGGGGATCGCCGGGGGGTTCCCCTTCGGGGCCTTCGCCCTGACCGAGGAGGTGTCCGCGAAACTCGAGAGGGGCGACCACGGCGGCACCTACTGCGGAAACCCCCTGGGCTGCGCCGTGGCCTACGCGGTGATCCGGCACCTCATCGACGAGAACATCGAGCAGAACGTAAAGAGCGTGGGTGCCATGATCCACGAGCAGATGATCCTGTGGCAGGAACGCCTCCCCGCCATGATCTCCGACGTGCGGGGGCGGGGCCTGCTGCTGGCCATGGAGATGGCAGGCGCGGCGGCGGCGGAGCGCGTCTTCGGCGAGGCGCTGAAGCGGGGGATGATCCTCAACCTGATCCAGACGAAGGTCATCCGCCTTTGCCCGGCCCTCAACATTACGCCCGGCGAGGCCGAGGTGGCCCTGTCGATCCTGGACGAAGCCCTCGAGGCCGCCGCGCAAGGCTGAATCCGCGAACCCGCGGAAACGAAACGGCGGGAACCCCCGGCGGCGGGGAGGGAAGGAACACGAAAGGAACCATGAAACTCAATTTCGCGAAAACCAACGGACCCTTCGATGAAATGATCGAGAACCTGATCCGGACGGCCGAAGGAATCGGGCGGCCGGAACTCGTCCGCGAGATGATCATCGCCTCGCTCAAGGCCGGGCAGGAGGCCGACGAGGGCGCAGACCTCAAGCTCATGAACTCGACGCTCAAGGAAATGCGTTTCACCGCAAAGGTCTTCAGCCCCTACCGCAACGTACGCAAGGTGACGGTCTTCGGCTCGGCGCGCACCCTGCCCGACGACCCGATGTACGGGATGGCCAGGCTATTCGGGAAAAGGCTCGCCGAGGCCGGTTACATGGTCATCACCGGCGGGGGCGGCGGCATCATGGAGGCCGTCAACCAGGGCGCCGGTCACGAGCACTCCTTCGGGGTGAACATCCGCCTGCCCTTCGAGGAAAAGCCGAACCCCGTGATCGAGGGAAACCCGCGATCCATCAACTACAAGTATTTCTTCAACCGCAAGGTCGCCTTCCTGAAGGAATCGGATGCCGTGGCGCTCTTCCCGGGGGGCTTCGGAACACTCGACGAGGCGATGGAGACGCTCACCCTGGTGCAGACCGGGAAGCGAAACCCCATGCCGCTCGTGCTCGCGGAAACCCCGGGCTCGTCCTACTGGACCCACGTGATTCGGTTCCTCGAGGAAGAGCTCCTGTCGCACAACTACATCTGCCCGTCGGATTTTTCGCTCTTTGAACGGGTGGACTCCGTAGAGGCCGCGGTGGGCAAGATCCGGCACTTCTACCGCCGCTATCACAGCCTGCGCTACGTGCGCGGCCAGCTCGTGATCCGGCTCGCCTCCCCGCTCGACGACGGCGCCGTCGCGGCGCTGGAGGAGCGGTTCCGGGACCTCCTCCTGCCCGGGGGGCGCATTGCGCCCTCGGGGGCGCTGGACGAGGAGCGGGAGGACGCC
>MVQS01000052.1 GCA_002067855.1 Syntrophaceae bacterium PtaB.Bin038 | reverse complement strand
CCCACCGTGGGCGAGGCGATCTCTGTGAGGCGGGCGATCTCGCCCCGCCGGTTCGTCCCCAGCTCGAGAACGGCGACCTCGTGGGCCGCGGTCATCCGGAAGACCGTCAGCGGCAGCCCCACGAGATTGTTGAGGTTGCCCTCGCTTTTCAGCAGGTTCTTCTCCCCCCCCATGATGGCGGCCGCCATCTCCTTCGTCGTCGTCTTCCCGGTGCTTCCCGTGACGGCCACGACGGGGATGTCGAACCGGGCCCGCCAGAACCGGGCCAGGTCCCCCAGCGCCGTGAGCGTGTCCGAAACGGAGACGGCCGCCGTCTGCGCGGGAAGGCTCTTCACGAGACCCTCCCGGCCCCGCTCCACGAGCGTCCCCGCGGCGCCTGCGGCCGCGGCCTGCGCGAGGTAGTCGTGGCCGTCGAACCGGGGGCCCCTGAGGGGCACGAAGAGGCTGCCCGCCGCGAGGGTCCGCGAGTCCGTCGAGACCCCGTCGAAGGCGTCGGCCGGGCCCCGCCGCACAAGGGTTCCGCCCGTGGCCGTCAGCACGTCCTGCAGCGTGAAGCGGGGGGTCTCGGTTCTCGTCACGCCGTTTGCCCTTTCTTCCGGTCCAGCGCCTCGCGGCCCACGGTCCGGTCGTCGAAGGGGACCGTCCGCTGCCCGAGGATCTGGTAGTCCTCGTGGCCCTTGCCGGCGATGAGGACGATGTCTTCGGGGGCGGCGATTTCCACGGCCAGGCCGATGGCCTCCCGCCGATCCGCCGCCACGGTGTAGACCTTGCCGCCGGAGCGGAGCCCCGCCGGGTCTGTTTTCTTCATCGCGCTGGGGACGATCCCGCTCTCGATCTCGCCGATGATCGCGAGAGGGTCCTCGGAGCGGGGGTTGTCGGAGGTGATCACGACGAGATCGCTCCCCTCGGCGGCGGCCCTGCCCATGAGCGGGCGCTTGCCGCGGTCGCGGTCCCCGCCGCAGCCGAAGACGGTGATGATCCGGCCCCTGCGGAACCGGGCGAGATTCTGGAGCACCCGCCGCAGGGCGTCCTCCGAGTGGGCGTAGTCGACGAAGACGGCGGGCTCGCCGGGCGCGCTGATCCTCTCGAGACGTCCCGGGACGGGCCGGGCGGTCTCGATGCCCCGCTGGATCGCCGTGAGCGGAATGCCCAAGTGGAAGGCCGCCGCCGTGGCGGCCAGGATGTTCGAGAGGTTGAACTGGCCGATGAAGGGCGCCCGGATCGGGAACGTGCCCGCCGGGGTTTCGATCTCCGCCCGGATCTCGCCGAGGTCGTACTCCACGTCCCGGGCCTGGACGAAGGCGATCGAGTCGATGCCGAAGGTCGTGAGGCCCTTGGCGCCGAGCTCGTCGGCGAGCCTCCGTCCCCAGGGGTCGTCGAGGTTGATGATCCTCCCCTGCAGGCGTCCGTTCTTCTCCCCCGCGAGCAGGTCCGTGAAGAACCGCTTCTTCGAGGCGTAGTAGGCCTCCATGGTGCCGTGGAAATCGAGGTGGTCCTGCGAGAGGTTCAGGAAGATGCCGCAGTCGAATGCGCAGTCCTCCACCCTTCTGAGCTCGAGCGCGTGGGAGGAGACCTCCATGACCACGTGGCTGACCCCCGCGTCGCGGATCTCGGCCAGCAGGCGCTGCAGCTCGAAGGATTCGGGGGTCGTGTGCGAGGCGGCCGACACGGTCGAGCCCCAGCGGTAGTTGACGGTGCCGATCACGCCGGGCTCGTGTCCCGCCTCCTTCAGGATCGATTCGAGCAGGTAGGTGACGGTGGTCTTGCCGTTGGTGCCCGTCACCCCGACGAGGCCGATGGAGGCCGAGGGGTGCCCGAAGAAGTTCCGGCCCAGCACCCCCAGGGCGCGGCGGCTGTCGCGCACCCGGACGGCGGTGTAGGCGGCCTGCCGGGCGATCTCCCGGTCGTAGACGACGGCCCTGGCCCCCCGCCTCACGGCCTCGGGAACGAAGAGGTGACCGTCGAACTTGGCCCCCGCGACGGCCACGAAGAGGAAGCCCTCCCCGCAGCGGCGCGAGTCGAAGCAGATGCCCTCGATCTCCCTCGCGCGCGTCCCGTGAACCTCCAGGACGTCGACATTCTCGAGCAGGTCAAGCAGATCCACGTCGGCCTCTCAATCCCCGGTGCTGAAGGACACGGTGCACGACCGGTGGCCCTTGAGCGGGCTGCCCGCCGCCGGTTTCTGGCTCACGGCCCAGCCGCTGCCCGTGACCGTCAGGGCAAGGCCCTTTTCCTGGGCCGCCTTCAGGGCCTGCCGGACCGTCATCCCCCGGAAATCGGGCATGACGGCCTCCTCGTCCGCGGCGGCGGCGCCGGCCGCCGGGATCGCCGCGGGGGTCGACACGAGCCGGATTCGGGCGCCCGTGTTGATTTCCTTTTCCTGCACGGGGGGCGTCTCCCCGATGTCGTGCTCGAAGCAGCGGATGAGCTGCTGGGAGATGGACCTGAAGACGGGCGCCGCCGCCTCGCCGCCCCACTTGTGGAGCTGCGGCTCGTCGATGGAAACGAGCATGACGAAGCGGGGGTTCTCGGAGGGGAAGAAGCCCATGAAGGAGGTCCGGACCCGTTCGCTGGAGAAGCGCCTGTGGGCGAAGTCGAACTTCTGGGCCGTGCCCGTCTTGCCCGCCACGTCCACGTTCACGAGCGCCGCGTTCTTGCCGGTGCCGCCCTGCTCGCCCACGACGTTGGTCAGCATGGCCGTCATCCGCCGCGCCGTCTCGGCGGAGACGACGCGCCGCACGGGGGTGGGGGTGAACTCCCGGACCGTCTCGCCGCTCGCGTCGACGAACTTCTTCACGATGTGGGGCTGCATGAGCACCCCGTCGTTGGCGATGGCGGACAGGGCCGAGACGAGCTGGATGGCCGTCACGGAGATGCCCTGGCCGAAGGCGATCGTGGAGGTGTCGACCTGCGTCCAGCTCTGCCAGGGTCTGAGCAGGCCCGGGATCTCGCCGGGCAGCTCGATGTTGGTCTTCTGCCCGAACCCGAAATTCCGGATGTAGCGGTGGAACTTCTCCCGCCCCAGCTTCTCGGAGATCTTCACGGAGCCGATGTTGCTCGAGTACTTCAGGATCTCCCGCACCGTGAGCACGCCGTGCCTCTTGCGGTTGGCCTCGTGAAAGGTCGCGTTGGCCACGCGGTAGGCGCCGTTCTCGCAGTAGAAGCGGTCCGTCTCCTTCACGACGCCTTCCTCGATGGCGGCGGCCACCAGGAAGGGCTTGAAGGTGGAGCCGGGGTCGAAGCAGTCCGTGATGGCCCTGTTGCGCTTCTGGTCGGCCGTGGCGCCGGCATAGGCGTTGGGGTTGAAGACGGGGTTGTTGGCCATGGCAAGGATCTCGCCCGTGCGGGGGTCCATGACGATGATGAAGCCGCCCCGCGCGCGGGTCCGCAGCACGGCCTCCTTCAGGTTCGACTCCACGGCGTGCTGGATGCGGCTGTCGAGGGTCAGGACGAGGCTCAGCTGCTCGTCCCTCTTGCCCGTCACGGAGCGCTCGGGCATGTAGAGCTTCTTGCCCCGGGCGTCGCGGCCCCAGAGGATCTTTTCCG
>MVQS01000051.1 GCA_002067855.1 Syntrophaceae bacterium PtaB.Bin038 | reverse complement strand
CTCGCCTTCCTGCCGGGCGAGAACAAGAGCTACACGCACTGCTTCGCCAACCAGGGGATCCCGACGTACATCCGCATCATGAAGGACATCAACACCACCCCGGCCGTCCAGACCATGACCGGGGAGGACGACTGCCTGGACATGAAACGCTTCTGCGAGGTCATCCGGGAGCGCCACGGCAAACCGGTGACCCTCAACGGGTTCTGCCAGGGCGGGTTCGTGGCGGCCCTCAACCTGATGTCCGGCGAGCTCGACGGGCTCGTGGACGCTTTCATCACCTGTGTGGCCCCCATGGACGGCACGCGCAGCAAGGCCCTCGTGGAATATCTCGAGCACATCCCGCCCCGGTTCCGGGACCTGGGCTATGCCGAAAAGACCTTGCCGAACGGCAACCTGATCGTGGACGGCAAGGTCATGAGCTGGGTCTACAAGCTCAAGAGCATGGAGCGCGAGGCCCCCATTTTCACCTACTATCGCGACCTCACCCTGTTCAACCGGGAGGACCTCGAGCACATCCGGATCACCCCCACGGCCGCGGCGCTCAACTACTGGCTCATCTACGAACGCAGCGACCTGCCCATCGGGATCACCCAGATGAGCTTCGATTCCTTCACGAAACCCGTTTCCGGCGACGGCACCCTGCCCGTCAGACTCTTCGACAGGCCCCTGAATTTCAAGCGGCTCAAGGAGAAAGGCATCCCCTGGCTCCTGTGCTATGCCGCGGAGGACGATCTCGTCGACAAGGAAGCGGCCCTCGCGCCGGCGGACTTCATCGACGTGGAGGTCACCGTGTTCCCGAAGGGGCACGGCGCCATCGCCACGTCCTGGTCCCTGCCGACCTCCGAGTGCGCCCTGCACCGGTGTTTCAAGGAAGGATACCGGGGGCCCGTCCGTTACCAGCTCGACCTGGACGGCATCCCGGAGGGCGTCACCTGAGACGGCAGGAAATAGGCCCCGGGCGTGACCCGGGCATGCGCCCTTTTCCCGGCTCCACGCCACCGAGGGGGGACTTCTTCCATGGACAGGAAATTCCTCGAGTTCTGGGGCAACGTTCTGCTCAGCGCCGCAAAGGGGCAGGAACAGGTCGAGAGCCTGGGCCGGCTCGCCGGTGAAGGCGTCAAGACCTTCGAGCAGCAGCTCGCCCTCTTCCAGAAATTCTACGGACTCGACAAGAAAGCCGACCCTGCCACGCCGTATGCCGAGATGTGGGCGAAGGCCGCCTCGGACTTCGTGAAATCCTACCAGGAATTCATGGGCCTCATGGGCATGGTCCCCCGGGAGGACTACGAGGCCCTCTCCAGAGAAAACGAAGCTCTCAAGAAGAAGGTCGAAGACCTCGAGGAGACCCTGAGGCGGGGGCGGAAGAAACCCGGCGGCAGGGACGTGGATCCCTCGGAGGTCGTCAAGGGGTTCGAGGGGCTCATGAAGAAGCAGGCCGAGCAGTTCCAGGCCCTCATGGCCTCCTACGGGAAGCTCTACGAGGCGGGGACGCCGGGCCGCAAGTCACCGGCACGCCGGGCGCCTGAAACGTCGAAAAAAAGAGAGGGGAAACCATGAGCGAAAAGGAAAAGGCAGCGGAGAGCGCGCAGAGCGTCGTGTTTGCAGACTGGGTCAAGAGCCAGGCCCTCGCCTGGGAGGAGGCCGTGAAGAGAACCGCCCAGGCATGGCAGGCCCCCCTCGGCACCGGACCCGCAGGCGCCGGGGAAGCGGCAACGCAGCCGACCCCCGACGAGATCGGGAAGGGGCTCTTCGCGTTTCTCCAGGCCCTTTCCTCGATTACCGGGGCGCCGAATCCCGCGGACATCCAGGCCGCGAAATCCGTACCGGATATGATGCTGAAGCTGCTTCAGCCCTTCTGGGGGTACTCCATCAAGCTCCAGAAGCAGTGGGCGGAGATGACGGGCGCAACGGCCACGGGCGAGCCCGAGAACATGGCCGAGATCCTGAAGCAGATGACGAAGACCTTCTACGAGGCCCAGGCGGAGGATTTTCGGAAGATCCTGAACATCCCCCAGCTGGGGATCAACCGCTACTACCAGGAGCGGTTCAACAAGGCCGTTGAAAAGGCATCGGACTTCCAGTCGGCCCTCACCGAGTTTCTCCAACTCCTCATGATCCCCGTGGAGAAGGCCTACTACAACGTCCAGGAAGAGATCGCCAAGATGGAGAAGGAGGGCAAGGCGGCCGTGAAAGACTCCAAGGCCCTCTACCAGCTGTGGATCCAGAAGCTCGAGGACCACTACATGAGACTCTTGCGGTCCGACGACTACATGAACACCCTGACGGAGACGCTCAACAAGCTCCACGACTTCCGGGCCGCCCGGGCGGAGTTCTTCATGGACCTGCTCCAGAACCTGCCCATCCCCACCAACCGGGACATGGACGAGCTGTACCGGGACCTGCACATCCTGAAAAAAAGGGTCAAAGAACTCGAGAGGAAGGTGAAGGAAAATGGAAGGTGAGAAGAAGACCCGTCTCTCCGAGCTGATGGCGCCCTACGTCATGGCGGCCGATCTGATCATGGCCCGCGTCGCCGGCGACGCGGCGAAGTTCCACGACCAGCTCCGGAAGGCCAAGGAGGTCCTCCTGGGCCCCCTGAACACCGAGATCGCCGTCACCCCCTATGATGTGGTCTGGCAGGAGGACCGCGTCAAGTTGAAGCACTACCACCCCAGGACGGCGCCCCTTCTGAAGACCCCGCTCTTCATCGTCTACGCCCAGGTGAACCGGGAGACCATGCTCGACCTGCAGCCGGGCCGAAGCGTGGTGGAGACCTTCCTCAACGCCGGCCTCGACATCTACATGCTCGACTGGGGGTACCCGACCCGCAAGGACCGGTTCCTCAACCTCGACGACCACGTCAACGGCTACATCGCCGATGCCGTGGATTTCATCCTCGAGCAGCACGGCCTCGATCAGCTCAACATCATGGCCATCTGCCAGGGCGGCACCATGAGCGTCATGTACGCGGCGCTGCACCCGGAGAAGGTCAAGAACCTGGTCCTGACGGTCACACCGACCAACTTCGACCACGACGCCGGGCTGCTCAACGTGTGGGCGCGCTCGCTGGACCCCGACAAGCTGGTGGCCTCCTACGGGAACATCCCCGGCGACATCATGAACCTGGGGTTCCTGCTCCTGAACCCGGCGCGCCTCATGATCGACAAGTACGTGGGCCTGCTGGAGAACATCCACAACCGGGACTTCGTGGAGAACTTCGTGCGCATGGAGCGGTGGATCTTCGACAGCCCCGACCTGCCCGGCGAGGCCTTCCGGGACTTCATCCAGTGGATGTTCATCGAGAACCGGCTCATCAAGAACGAGCTCGTCCTGGGCGGGAAAAAGGTGGACCTGAAGAACATCACCATGCCCGTGCTCAACATCTACGGCAAGTACGACCACCTCGTGCCGCCGGCG
>MVQS01000050.1 GCA_002067855.1 Syntrophaceae bacterium PtaB.Bin038 | reverse complement strand
GTGGTCGAGGCGGGATGCACCTCCTTCGACGAAACCGTCGACGGGCTGTCGCTCATCGAGGCGATCGAGGCCGGCCGGATCCGGGCTCTCTACCTTCTGGGCGAGGACCCGCTCGAAGCCCTCCCTGATCCGCCGCGGGTGCGGGCGGCTCTGGAGCGGCTCGATTGCATCGTCTGCCAGGGACCCTACGAAACGGCCGTCACCGGCCTTGCGCAGGTGGTCCTGCCCTCGGCCCTCCTCCACGAGAAGGGGGGGTCCGTCCTGTCGCTCCTGGGGGAGAAGCGCAGCCTCCGCCCCGTGTTCCCCCCCTTCGGACAGTCCCGGCCGGACGGGGAGATTCTCCGGGATCTCGTCGCGGCCCTGGGAGACGCCGCGCGCAGGCCCCCGGTGCCGGAGACGCCGAAGCCGGAGATTCCCCTGCGTTCTGCGCTGTCGGAAGACACGGGGCATGAGATGCCGTTCCGTCTCGAGGCGGTGCCCTCGCTTTTCGGCGACGGGATCCTGTCGAGGCAGAGCCCCGATCTGGCGGAACTGCGCCGGGGACTCAGGGTCGTGATGAGCGTCAGGGATTTCGAGCGCCTGGGGCTTGCGGAGCGTGAGATTGTGGAGGTCCGGACCCCCTTCGGCACCGCCTGGGCCGAGGCGGAGCGGGACGCGGCCGTGCCGTGCAATCGGCTCTTCCTGCGCCATGCGGCGGGCAGCGCCGCAGGTCTTTCCATCACCCGGCCGGGCGTCGTGCCGGCGGACATTGCGAGGATCGAGACATGACGACAACGGATTTCCTGTGGGGCGTCGTGCGGATCATGCTCATCTTTTCGGCCGTCATGGGCCTCGTTGCCTACATGACGCTTATGGAGAGGCGCTTTCTGGGCTTCTTCCAGATCCGGCTGGGCCCCAACCGCGTGGGCCCCGGGGGTCTGCTGCAGCCGATCGCCGACGGGATCAAGCTCTTCTTCAAGGAGGACATGACCGTCTCCCACGCGAACCGTTTCTGGTTCCTCCTTGCGCCGGCCATCGCGCTTGTGTCGGTGCTGGCCTGCTTTGCCGTCGTGCCCGCGTCGTCGACGATTTTCGTGGCGGACCTGCCCGTGGCCGTCCTGTACCTCCTGGCCCTGTCCTCCCTGGGCGTCTACGGCATCCTGCTGGCGGGCTGGTCGT
Organism: Syntrophaceae bacterium PtaB.Bin038; assembly: GCA_002067855.1. Taxonomy (GTDB): domain Bacteria; phylum Desulfobacterota; class Syntrophia; order Syntrophales; family UBA2192; genus UBA2192. Next base: position 2,219 of record MVQS01000050.1, on the reverse strand, counting down.
CCAACAACACGTACTCGCTGCTGGGCGGGCTGCGGGCCGCAGCCCAGATGATCAGCTACGAGATCCCGCTGGCGCTGTCCGTCGTGGGCGTGCTGATCCTCGCCGGCTCCATGAGCCTCGTCGGGATCGTGAAGGCCCAGGAGGGGCTCTGGTTCGTCGTGAAGCAGCCCCTGGGGTTTGCCCTTTTCCTGACCTGCATCTCGGCGGAGACCAACCGCACGCCCTTCGACCTGCTGGAGTGCGAGAACGAACTGGTCGCCGGGTACCAGACGGAGTACTCCTCCATGAAGTTCGGGCTCTTCTACATGGCCGAGTACGCCCACATCCTGCTGGCCTCCTGCCTGGTGAGCCTCTTTTTCCTGGGCGGCTGGAACGGGCCGCTGCTGCCTGCGCCCCTGTGGCTGCTCGTCAAGGTGTTCTTCGTATTTGCGCTGTTCATCTGGGTGCGGGCCACCTTCCCCCGCATCCGCTACGACCAGCTGATGGGGTTTTCCTGGAAGGTGCTTCTGCCGCTTGCCTTCGCGAACCTGATGGCGACGGCGGTGCTGACCGTCTATTTTTCCTAAGGAGCCGCCATGAGCAAGGCCCTGCTGAAGGGGTTGGCCCTGACCCTGAAGACGTTTTTCCGCCGGCCCGTCACGGTGCAGTACCCCGACGAGAAGCGGCCCGTTCCGGAGCGCTTCCGGGGGCGTCCGGCGCTCGTCGCCCGCGAGGACGGTCTGCCGCGCTGCGTGGCCTGCGGCCTTTGCGAGAAGCTCTGCCCGAGCCTCTGCATCACGGTTACGGCCGAGACGGGCCCGGGGGGCATCCGCGCCCTTGCCCATTACCGGCTCGATCTCAACCGCTGCTCCTTCTGCGGGCTCTGCGTCGAGGCCTGCCCCGTGGAGGCCATCGTCATGAGCGACGAGTACGAACTGGCCGCCGCCGGCCGCGAGCCCCTCGTCTGCGACGCGGGGCGCCTGCTGGCCGCGCCGGGCCGGGCAGGGGAGGGACGATCATGATCGAGACGATCCTCTTCTGGGTTCTCGCCGCCGCAGCCGTCGCCTCCGCCCTGGGGGTCGTCGCCCTGCGGAACCCCGTGGGAAGCGTCATGGCGCTTCTGGCGGCTATGCTCGCCACGGCGGGTCTCTACGCCCTCATGGGGGCGGTCGTGCCGGCCCTCTTCCAGGTCATCGTCTACATCGGGGCCGTCCTCGTGCTCTTCCTGTTCGTCGTGATGCTCCTGGATCTCAGGGCTCCCGCCGCCCCCGCGCGGCCCGCGGCCCGCGCCGCGGTCGCAGGCGCCGCCGGGGTCGGGCTCACGGCGGCGGCGGCCTGGGGGGCCTGGAAGAGCTTTTCGCACGCATCCCCTGCGGGCGGTCTTCGCCCCGCGCCCGGCGTCGCCGAGATCGCACTTGATCTCTTCGGCCGGCACCTGCTCGTCTTCGAGCTGACCTCCGTGCTGCTTCTGGCCGCGGCCGTGGGGGCCATTTTCATCAGCCGGACGAAAAAAAGGAGGCCCTCATGAACCTTGAACATGTCGTTGCACTCGGGATCGTCCTCTTCGCCATCGGCGCGTCGGGGTTCTTCATCCGCTCCAACACCCTCGTGCTTCTCCTGTGCGTGGAGCTGATGCTCAACGCCGTGAACCTGATCCTCGCCGGCTTTTCCCGCTACCTCCACGGAACGGAGGGGCAGGTCTTTGTTTTCATGATCATGACGGTGGCCGCCGCGGAGGCCGCCGTGGGGCTTGCCATCCTCGTGGCCCTCTACCGGCTCCTCGGGACCCTGGACATGAGCCGGATCAACATCCTGAAAGGGTAAGCGCCATGCTGTCCGAATCGATCTGGATCCTCCCCGCCCTGCCCGCCCTGGGGGCCCTCGCCAACGGCCTTCTCGGCGCCCGGTGGCGCGAAAAAGGCGTCGCCGCCGTTGCCGTCGGTGCCGTGGGTCTCGCGCTGGCGGCGGCCCTCGCCCTGCTGGCGGAGATGCTCTCCGGCCCGGCCGACCGGGTGTTCTCCGTCACGCTCTGGCGCTGGCTGACCGACGGGGCGCTCCGCATCGAGACGGGCTTCGTGCTCGACCGCCTTGCCATGGTCATGGTCATGGTCATCCTCTTCGTGGGGTTTCTGATCCACCTCTACTCGGCCGACTACATGAAGGGCGACCCCGGGTACCGCCGCTTCTTCGTCTGCCTCAACCTCTTCGTCTTCTTCATGCTCGTCCTCGTGCTGGCCGAC
>MVQS01000049.1 GCA_002067855.1 Syntrophaceae bacterium PtaB.Bin038 | reverse complement strand
TTTCGTCTGGCCGGCCTTCAGCGCGTTCCACTGCTTGCAGGCAAGCTGACAGCCCCTGCAGGCGGTGCACTTGGAGTCGTCGTAGAGTTTGATCTTCTCCGCCATCTCACTTCCCCCCCTTCTTTACGACGTTCGCCATGAAGGCCTTGCTCTCGGGGATCAGGGTGTTGGGGTCCCCCGCGTAGGGGGTCAGCAGGTTCGCCGAATCCCCGGTGGTGAAGATCTCCGGCTTCTTGTCGTTGGCGTTGTACTTGCGATCGGCGGTGGTGACCCAGCCGAAGTGCCAGGGGACGCCGATCATGTGGACCGTGTTGCCGTCGATCACGAAGGGCTTCATGCGGGGCGTGATGATCGCCACGCAGTCCACCTCGCCGCGGGCCGTCTTGACCGTGACGAGCTCGCCGTTGGCGAAGCCGCGCTCCCTGGCCAGCTCCTCGCTCACCTCGACGAACATGCCGGGCTGCATCTCCGCGAGCCATGGCACCCAGCGGGTCTGCAGGCCCGTCTGCCAGTGCTCGGTGACGCGGTAGGTGCTGCAGATGAAGGGGAACCGCGGGTCGCACGAGGCGATCGTGTCCACGTCCGTGCCCGTTCCCACGCCTTCCTTTTCCCAGCGCTTCGCCACGGGGTTGTTGTACTGGGGCGACATCAGGTTCTTCTCCACCGGGCACTCCATGGGCTCGTAGTGCTCGGGGAAGGGGCCGTCGCCCAGGCCCGGCCCGAAGAGGCTGGCCACGCCGTCGGGCTTCATGATGAAGGGTCCGCGGCCGCTGCCGGGGTCGCCCACGCCGTCGGGCACGTCACCGACCCACTTCGTGCCGTCCCACTTGATGACGGCCCGCGCGGGGTTCCAGGGCTTGCCCGTGTCGGGGTGAACCGAGGCGCCGTTGTAGATGATCCGGCGGTTGACCGGCCAGCTCCAGGCCCACTGGGGGTAGAGGCCGAGGCCCGTGGGGTCGGCCTTCCCGCGCCGCTGTGCCATGTTGCCGGCGTCGGTGTAAGAGCCGCAGTAGACCCAGCAGCCCGACGAGGTCGAGCCGTCGTCCTGCAGGAAGGCGAAACTCGGCACCTGCTGGCCCTTCTTGAAGAGCTGCTTTTCCTTCGTGGCGGGGTTCTCGACCACCCTGTCCGCGAGGAACTTGCCGTTGATCTCCCTCGCGATGGCATGGACGTCGAGGTGGTAGTGGCCGTTGGGCAGGAACTTGCCGTAGTCCCAGGTGAGCTTCGTAATGGCCTCCTTGTTGGGGCCGCCCTCCTTCTCGTAGAGGGCCTTCACCCGGAAGTAGAGCTCGCTCATGATGTCGCCGTCGGGCATCGAGCTGCCCACGGGCTTGACGGCCTGATAGCGCCACTGCATCCAGCGGCCGCTGTTGGTGATGCTGCCCTCCTTCTCGACGGAGGAGGCGCAGGGCAGCATGAAGACCTCGGTCTTCACCTTCGTCGGGTCGAAGCCCGGGCTTCTCCAGAAGGAGCCCGTCTCGTTGTCGTAGAGGTTGACGTTGACCATCCAGTCGAGCTTCGTCAGGGCCTGGCGGACCTTGTTGGACGAGGCGCCGGAGGCCGCCGGGTTCATGCCCCAGGCGAAGAAGCCCGTGAACTTCTCCTTGAACATCTGGTCGAAGAGGGTGAGCCAGGAGTAATCGACGCCGTCGTCGAGCTTCGGCAGGTACGAGTAGGCCTCTTCCAGGGTGGCGTTCATGCCGTAGAAGGACCGCAGCAGGCTCGCGATGTACTTGGGCGTGTTCTTCGGCCAGTTGAGGGCCTTGGGTTCCCTGGTCTGGGGGGTCCTCGCGTCCATGAAGCTCTTCAGGGTGGGGTGGGAGCCCCGGGGGGTCCCGATGTAGCCCGGCCAGATGTGGAACAGCAGTCCCTGGTCCGTCGAGCCCTGGACGTTGGACTCGCCGCGCAGGGCCTGCACACCGCCGCCGGGGATTCCCATGTTCCCCAGCAGCAGCTGGATGATGGCCATCGTCCGGATGTTCTGGACGCCCACGGTGTGCTGCGTCCAGCCCATGGCGTAGAGGATGTTGCCCGCCTTGGCGGGGCCCGTCGTGGAGGTGTACATCTTGTAAACCTCCAGGAGCTTGTCCTTCGGCGTTCCCGTGATCCGGACGACCAGGTCCGGGTTGTATCGGCTGTAGTGTTTTTTCAAGAGTTGAAAGACGCAGCGGGGATCCGTCATGGAGGGGTCTTTCTTGATGACCCCTGACGCGTCGGTCTGGTAGCTCCAGGTCGACTTGTCGTACTTGCCGTTCGAGAATCCCGAGAAGACGCCCTTGTTGTCGCCGGGCAGCTTGAAGTCGGGGTTCACGAGGAAGGTGGCGTTGGTGTAGCGCCTGACGTACTCCTCGAAGTAGAGCTTGTTGTCGAAGATGTACTTGATCATGCCGCCCAGGAAGGCGATGTCCGTCCCCGAGCGGAGCGGGGCGTAGAGGTGCGCCTTGGCTGCCGACTGGGTGAAGCGGGGGTCGACACAGACGAGTTTCCCGCCCCTCTCCATGGCCTTGTTGATCCACTTGAAGGAGATGGGGTGGTTGGCTGCGGGGTTGGCCCCCATGATGAGAGTCACATCACTCCACTGGAAGTCAATGTAGTGATTCGTCATTGCGCCGCGTCCGAACGACTCTGCCAGAGCCGGTACCGTGGCGCTGTGTCAGATCCGGGCCTGGTGTTCAATGTACACCAGACCCAACCCCCTCAGGAATTTCTGGTAGAGCCAGCACTCCTCGTTGTCCATGGCGGCCGATCCGACGGAGGCGATGCCCTCGGTGCGGTTCACGAGCTCGCCCTTGGCGTTGCGGGCCTTGAAGCTCTTGTCGCGGCTCGTCTTGATGTTGCGGGCGATCTTGTCCAGGGCCTCTTCCCAGCTGATCTCCTTCCACTCCGTCGCGTAGGGCGCCCGGTAGAGGGGCTTGTCGAGCCGGTTCTTGTTGTTGGCCATCTGGTAGATGGAGCCGCCCTTGGGACAGAGCGTGCCCTGGTTGATGGGGTTGTCGGGGTCGCCCTCGGTGTTGATGACCTTGCCGTCACGGACGGACACGATGATGCCGCATCCCACGGAGCAGTAACAGCATACGGTCAGGGATTCTTTCGTGTGGACCGTCTTCAGCGTCCTGGCGTGCGCCTTGGCGGGGCTCAGGCTGATGCCGAGCCCGCCGGCGGCCAGTGTCGCGCCGGAGAGCTTCAGGAAACCTCTTCTGCTGACATCCATAAAAACCCTCTCTCCTTTCAAAGAATGTCGCGGGAATCTCTCTCTTCCCCGGGTCTCCTTTCCAAACGCGGGAGGCGGGGCCGTTTCCAGCCGCACCCA
>MVQS01000048.1 GCA_002067855.1 Syntrophaceae bacterium PtaB.Bin038 | reverse complement strand
GGCGCCTCGTCGGGCACCCGGAGGTTTGCGATCTCCTTTCGCAGCCGGTCCATCACGACGTCGTTGCGGGCCGTGCCCCCGATGACCATGATGTCCCGCCGGGGCACCTGGCGGAGGATCTCGAGGATCTTCCCCGCCATCATCTCGCACAGGCCCGCCACGATGCGCCCCCTCGGAACGCCCTTGTTGGCGGCGTGGGTGCAGTCGCTCTTGCAGAAGACGCTGCAGCGGCCCGAGACCCGGTAGGGGTTCTCCGAGCGGGCAAGCCCCGTCGCCTCGTCCACGCCCATGCCGAGGCGCTTGACCTGCTGGAGGAAGAACTCGCCCGTGCCCGAGGCGCACTTGTTGCCCGTGTGGACCGTCGAGATGCGCCCGTCCTTCCCCAGGGTGTAGACGAGGAAGGTCTCGCCGCCGGCGCTCACGACGGCCTCGAGGTTCTCGCCCCGCCCGTTGAGATGGGCGAGGGCCTGCTCCACGGCCTCGGGCTCGGGGATGGAGGAGAGATTGAGGAACTGGCGGAAGCGCCTCCCCGTGACGCTCACGCGGTCGTAACGGGCCGCGCCGACGCCGTCGAGCATCTCGAGGAGGGTACGGCGGGGGTTGCCGTGATGGGCCTCGGCGCGCGCCTCGATCAGGGAGATCGCGCCCCGATCGTCCCGTTCGAGTCCGGCCACGCTGATCGTGGAAGCCCCGACGCAGATCCCGAGCGCCTTCATAGGGTCCCTCACGAATAAAAACAGACAGGAAGACTCCCAGCAGCCAATCAGGGGGTTAACGCGGGAAGAATAACGCCGACAACTGATTCGGATGAGACGCACCTATTATGGACAAAATCCCGGGCGAGCGCAAGGGGCAAGACAGGGTCCAGGGGGCAGGGTTCAGGGTCCAGGCAGGGAAAAGAAAAAGACCGGGAGAATTGGAAACCCTGAAAATGCTTTACCTCGTTATACAAGGCGTGTATATCAATCCGCCGAAGGATGGAACGCGATGCAGACACCGGAAGGCAAGAACCGCATGGACAAGCGGCCCGGCGTCATCCGGCCCCTTTTCAACCGGA
>MVQS01000047.1 GCA_002067855.1 Syntrophaceae bacterium PtaB.Bin038 | reverse complement strand
CTTCAGCGCAAGTTCGGCGAGAAGCTCAGCGAGGACGGGCCCGTCTTCATGGAGTGCACCGGCACGATCATCAGCCAGGTCGACGTCCTCAAGAACCTGGTCAACGAGTTTTCCCGCTACGCCCGCATGCCCGTGGCCAATCTCACCCCGAACGACCTCAACGAGGTCATCCGCGACGCCGTCGTGCTCTACCAGGATGCCCACAAGGAGATCGCCTTCGATTACCGGCCCGATGCCTCGATGCCGCGGCTTCGGCTGGACGCCGAGCAGATCAAGCGCGTCATGGTCAACCTTCTGGACAACGCCGTGGCCGCCGTGGATCGGGAAACGGGGAGGATCGAGGTCGCGACGCTGCACGACCGCGAACACCGGAGGGCCCGCGTCGAGGTCCGGGACAACGGAACCGGCGTCTCGCGCGCGGACAAGGCGAAGATGTTCGAGCCCTACTACTCAACGAAGAAATCCGGCTCGGGTCTCGGGCTTGCCATCGTGAGCTCCATCATCGGCGAGCACCGGGGCTCCGTCACCGTGGCCGACAACGAGCCGCGGGGAACCGTCGTGGCCTTCGAGCTGCCCGTCGAGCGGGACGAGGAGCCGGCCGTGGCCGCAGCGAACGCGGGGCACTGACTTCCCTTCTCAACTTCTATTCTTTTTTCGACTCCAGGCTGTGCGTCTTGATCTTGCGGTGGAGGTTGCTGCGCTCCAGGCCGATCGAGTCTGCGGTCTTGGAGATGTTCCCCTCGTTTTCCTGCAGTTTCCTCATGATGAACTTCTTTTCGAACTCCATCTTGGCCTTGCGGAAGGAGTTGTGCATGAAGAGGGTATCCATGGCCTCCTCGGGCTGCTCCTCCCTGGAGAGGGGCGGGATGTCATCGGCCCGGATCGTGTCGCCCTGCGTCATGATGACGAGGCGCTCCACGATGTTCTTGAGCTCCCGAACGTTGCCCGGCCAGCTGTGCTCCATGAGGAGCTCGATCGCGTCGGGGGCGATCGCTTTGGGCTCGACCCCCTCCTTGGCGCAGAAGTCCTTGACGAACTGCGCGGCGAGAATGGGGATGTCCTCCTTCCGGTCCCTCAGCGGCGCGATGGTCAGCGGGATGACGTTCAGACGGTAATAGAGGTCCTGCCGAAACCGTTCCGCCTCCATCTCCTTTTCGAGGTCCTTGTTCGTCGCGGCCAGGACCCGCACGTCCGTGTCGATGAACTTGTTGCCGCCCACGCGTTCGAACTTCTTCTCCTGCAGGATCCGAAGGATCTTGGCCTGGGCCTTCAGGCTCATGTCGGCCACCTCGTCGAGAAAGAGGGTGCCCTCGTGGGCGAGTTCGAACTTGCCCCGCTTCTTGCCCGTGGCGCCGGTGAACGAGCCCTTCTCATGGCCGAACAGTTCGCTCTCAATGAGTTCCTCGGGGATGGCCGCGCAGTTGACCTCGATAAAGGGCCGCTTGGCTCTCTTGCTCTGGTAGTGGATCGACCGCGCCACGAGCTCCTTCCCCGTGCCGTTCTCCCCCATGATGAGGATCCAGGCGTTCGTGGGGGCGACGATCCGGATCATCTCCTTGAGCTCGAGGATGGTCTTGCTCTGACCGATGAGCTCGAAGGCGGAGGTGACTTTCTGCTTGAGGAACTTGTTTTCCTCTTCGAGCCGGACGAGGTCGAGGGCGTGGTTGACGAGAAGGACGACCTTCTCCAGGGAGATGGGCTTCTCGATGAAGTCGAAGGCCCCGAGCTTGGTGGCCTTCACGGCCGTCTCGATCGTACCGTGCCCCGACATCATGATGACCGGGACCTGGGGGTAGTCGGACTTGAGGATCTTGAGGGCTTCGAGGCCGTCCATCCCGGGCAGCCAGATGTCCAGGAGCACCAGATCCGGCAGGTCGTCCTCGACGGCCTTGAGGGCCTCCTCGGCGCTGCCGACGCTTCGGACCTCGTAGCCCTCGTCGCTCAGGATGCCCCGCAGGGACTGGCAGATGCTCTCTTCGTCATCGACGACCAGGATGGTCTTGTACATCGTGTCTCTTCCGGGGATGGCTCATCGGGCAAGGCGGCGTCCGCACCCGCATCCATGCATCTCCCGTTCCCGTTCTCTATTTTTTCACCAGATTGTCCGCCACCCGGTCGTGGATGACCCTGGAGGCGATCTCGTTGCCCATGGTGCCCACGCGGATGCCGAGCGTGGTGAGGTTGGTGTCCTTGTGCTTGAACCGGAACGTCACTTTTTCGTCGTTGATCACGGCCACGATTTTCCCGCCGTCGGTCTTCTTGTCCGGCTCCACGTCGCGCCCCTTCATATCGGCGATCGTCTTCTCGACGGCGGACCAGACGCCGTTGACGGAGAAGTAGTAGTCCGTCCTCATTTCCCCCTCCACGTAGTAGTAGGTCCCCGTGCCCCCGGCGACGGCGGCCCCCGTGACGACGAGGAGGGGGCACCCGCAGAGGGAAGCACAGGATGCCAGCAGGATCAACGCCACAACCGCTCGATTCCGTCGGATCATACGTGCTACTCCCCTTTCCCTTGGTTCTGGTTGTTCGTGTCGTTCTCCGCTTTCTGGGGTTTGGTCTCCTCCGCGAAGGACTTGAGCCCTTCCGCCAGGGTCCGCAGCCTTCGGTCGACGAGGTAGCTCACCGTGTTCTCGGGGAAGTTCCCCTGCTCGTCGGCGATGCCCGCCGGCACGCCTGTGAGCAGCTCGATCCCCTCGTCGATGGTCTTGACGGGCCAGATGTGGAACTTCCCCTCCGCGACGGCCCTGACGACGTCTTTCCGGAGGATCAGCTCCGGCACGTTGAGATGGGGGATCATGACCCCCTGCCTGCCCGTCAGGCCCCGTGCCCTGCAGACATCAAAGAATCCCTCGATTTTCTGGTTCACGCCTCCGATGGGCTGGATCTCCCCTTTCTGGTTCACCGAGCCCGTCACGGCGATGTCCTGCCTCAGGGGCAGCCCCGAGAGGCTCGAGAGGATGGCGTAGATCTCCGTCGAGGAGGCGCTGTCGCCGTCCACCCCTCCGTAGGACTGCTCGAAGCAGATGCTGGCACTCATGGTCAGCGGCTTGTTCTGGGCGTATTTGCCGCGGAAGTACCCCTCGAGGATGAGCAC
>MVQS01000046.1 GCA_002067855.1 Syntrophaceae bacterium PtaB.Bin038 | reverse complement strand
GTGGTTTTGTGACGGCGCTCATGTCATGTCCTCCTGTTTCGTTATCTCCCGAACGGGTTATAATCCGTGACAGCCCGGCTGTAGCCTCCTGCCGCCGGGGACGGCATCCTGCCGTGGCCCAGGGGATCCTCGTCCATGATCGCGTGCGTCATGCTTCGCTGCATCCAGGGCAGGCCCGCCGGCGCCGCCACCGGGATCCGCTCGGCGGCCAGCAGGAAGTAGGCCGTCGCGTGCCGGTAGTGATCCGGGCCGACCTGCTTGTACTCGTAGAGTCGCGAGCCGTTGGGCTTCTCGACGAGGACCTTGACCAGGTTGGACATCTCGGTTGCATATTGCTCGATCTCGGAGGTGAGCCGCGGGATCTCGAGCTGTCCGGGCGTTGTGACGGCCGTGTGAACCCGGTCCAGAAGCTCCGTCCGGTTCATGACGACGAGGCCCTGGTCGAGGTCCCAGCGGGCATCGCCCCGCTGGTGCTCCTGGTAGTCGGCGAGGAAGACCTGGAAGCGCTCGGCCTGCCGGAACTCCCTGGCCTTGTGGATCTCGGGCTCCCGGTCGATGACGGCGCAATCCACGCGGAACCGGAGCGCGAGGTCGTGCAGCTCGTTCCATTCCCTGAGCCGGGCGACATGGCAGATCTTGAGGCAGCCGGCCTGGGGCTTGTAGCCGACGACGACGTGCAGGAAGGTCCCGACGTCGACGCCCATGGCGCAGGGGCCGTCGTGCCGGGTCTCCATGGCGTCCCGTCCGATGCACCGGTAGACGTCCTGCGGGGAAAGACGGTTGGCCGCGTCGACGTAGGCCGTGGCGAGCTTGGAGTTGTAGAAGACCTGCCGCTCGCCGGGCGGCGCCTCCGAGATCCGCTCGTACTCGTTCAGGATGGCCGTCGGGTCGACGTACATCGAGCAGAGTTGCGAGATCCACCAGCCGCGGCAGTCCTTCACCGAGGGCGACATGGCGACCCAGCGGCCGGCCCGCGGGTGGATCTCGCCGCCGCACCGGATGCAGGCCCGGTAGGCGGTGCCGTCCTGCCGGCGCCGGAGGCACTTCGGGAACTCGAGCTCGAGGACCGTGTCGTGCTGGCAGCGATCGCAGCGGATCGCCCAGACGTGCCGGTCGCTCGCCTTGTAGGCCGCGTCGATCCCGTAATCGGGAACCGTCGGGGTCGAGAGCTTCTCGAACTCCTTGATCTTCGAGTGCGCGACGCGCTCCAGGGCGAGGGCGACCATCGCGGGGTCCATCTCGTCGTACTCGTCGAAGGCGATCCGGTCGACGGGGATGGACTTCAGTTTCGAGGACGTGGCGGCCAGGCCCTCGATCTTCTGCGTCGCCCTGGCCCCCCGGAGGTAGAGCATGGCGGAGCCGATCTTCTTGATGTTGGCCGCGTCCGTCGACCGGACGTACCGGCCGACATGCTCGGGATTGTTCTCGATGAGCGGGTTGAAGCGGGCCTTCGAGAAGTCCCCGACGTCGTCGGCCGTCGGGAACAGGTGCAGGACGCCCTGGGGATAGCGCCGGTGGATCATGCCGTGCAATGTTTTGAGGACGCTTTTCTCCGTCCATCCCATCTGCGAGCCCTTCATGGCGACCTGGTTCGGGTGCATGTCCCGCAGGGGCTCGGCCAGGTACTCGTGGGCCTCGTGGGCGAAGGGGCCCGACGTGAGCCGGATCGCGTTGTTGTAGGCCCAGTACCAGGCATCGACGGCCCGGAGGCGCGCCGGCGTGTCGCCCTGGACGTCAAGCTTTCTTGCGGCCCTTGCCATTCCTTCCCTCGAGCTTCTTCGCATATTCCCGGCTCACGTCCAGCAGGAACTCCCGCTCCTCCGGCGTGATCGAATCGTAGGTGACCGGGGCCCCCTCCGGGTCGGTGAGGGCGAGCTTCTCGACGTAGAGGCCGTGAATCCTCTGCGCGTCTTCCCTCGCCCGGACCTGGACGTCGAGGCAGTCGAAATTGACCGCCACGAGGGCCTCCTCGGCGCTCTGCGCGATGATCCGATAAGCCTTCGGCCGTCGTCTCTTCGGAGGCTCCCCGCCCCGGATCTGCGCGGCCACCTCCTCGGTCCAGGCCTTGAGATCAACGAGACGGCCCTTGATCTTGAACGTGCGGGTCTCCTTGCGGTGGAGATCCCGCTTGAGGCGCCGGGCGAGCCATGCCACCGTGATGCCCTCGTCATCGAGGCTCTGCCGCATGAGGGTGACGGCGGACTGCGCCGCCTTTTCAGCTGCTTCTGCGGTGACGACAGGAACC
>MVQS01000045.1 GCA_002067855.1 Syntrophaceae bacterium PtaB.Bin038 | reverse complement strand
CATGGCGAACTCGAGGCCGCCGTAGAAGGCGCCCATCGTGTACTTGGGATTCAGGTACAGCGACCAGCCCTTGCGGTCGACGTCCGTGCCCGTGTCGAAGTCAACTTCGCCCCAGATGTAGCGGAACTCGGCCTCGATGGAGAAGGGGCCCGCCGCCCACTGCATGTAGGGAGCGAGTTCATGGAAAGAATAGGTCCACTCGGGAGACGCCATCGCGCCGTCCGTGGCGTTCCGGTCGAACTGGTAGCGGAGACCCGCCTGGCCCGTGGCCCAGCGGTAGATAGCGTAGAGGTTGTACACGTCGTGGTCGTTGTCCGTGCCGCCGACGGTGTAGCCGCCCTGGCGGGAGCCTTCACCGGACAGAGCAGAGACGCCGGTCGGCAGGTACGGTTCGCCGCCCGCCCTCTTCTCGTACTCCAGACCGAAGGTCCAGGGGCCCATCATGTAGCGGTAATGAATCCCGGCGTCGGAGTCGAAGTCGTCGCAGAATGCGCAGGTACCCCAGGCGCGGGACTGCTGGTAACCCACATCAAATACGCCGTAGAGGGCGTTGAAGGTCACGTAGGCGCGCTCCCAGGAGATGTTGCGCTCCGTCGCAATCGTGCCCGAGGTGGCCGTCGTTGTGGTGGGGCTGGGGGCCGCGGCGGCCGGGTTCTCGCCCCACACCCTCTCCAGGGCGTCGAAGCGGGTCGTGAGCTTGAGGCCTTCCTGCACCTGGATCTCGAACTGCATTCTCAGGCGGTTCGCGATGTTGGCGCGGGAGCTGCCGTCCTTCAGAAGGGACGGATTTTCGACGTAGGTGCCGTACATGTAGAGCTGCCCGTTGGCCTTGATGTTCGGCTGGGCAGAGGCCGTCATGGCGAAGCCCATGATCAGGCCGACAGCGAGGAAACCGATTAAAAGCTTCTTCATTTTCTCCTCCTCATTGAGTTTGAGATTGGGGAACGCCCCCGGGTTGAGCCGGCGGGCATCCTTCGGATCTTGCGGCCTTTCAGCCGCCGGTGTCGGGATGGATTCGCTCTCCTTCCCGAAACCCAAACTGCCCTGTCTCACCACCCCCCTTCGCGGGGCATAGTGCCCCCCCTGTTTTTATTAGCGACAAGAACTAGCATCGGCGAAAACCCCTGTCAAGCATTTTTTGGCTGCCGATGCCCCGGGTCCAAAGCCCGCGGCGCCCGTTCAGCCTGCCTGACACGCAGAATCCCCGCTCCGTCTCGGAACGGATGCCCCAAGCATTCAGCAATTCCCATACCACCCACGATCGACAGCGATGGATTGAACCTAAGTAATTGAATATATGCTCTTTATTATGGATAAGGCGAGCTTTTCCCTGTCGACGATAGTCGCTGGGCGTTGTCCGGGGTGTGCATAAAAAAACACACACGACCAGGACCGAGGTTTTTTTGCAACGGTTTTCGCCGTAAAATCCTGTTAAATAACCCACTTTTTTCTTGACAAAAAAAGGACCTTCAACTTATAGTGCGGCGGCTTTCGAGAGAGGGGTACAAGGGAGTAACTTCATGCGCCTTTCCATTCGGGAGGGCGCACTCGCCAACCCGGTGGCGCTTCTGCCGGATCTCCAGCCCGCCTTGCGCGGGCGCGGGGCTTCTTCCGGGCGCTCAACCGGCCAGAGGGCCCGGCCTGCGGGCCGGGTGTTTCGATACCGGGAAGGTTCTCCCTGGAATATCACCGAAAACAACGTTCATATGGAGGTGGAGTGGAGATGGCAGACGTACAGTTGAAAGATGTGTATCCGGTTCCGGAGAAGCTGAAGAAGTCGGCCTGGGTTGCCGGGAGGGCGGCCTACGACAAGCTTTGGAAGCGCTCCATCGAAGAGCCCGATGCCTTCTGGGCGGAGGTGGCCAGCGAGTATGTCGAGTGGTTCAAGAAATGGGACAAGGTCATGGACTACAACTTCGACATCAAGAAGGGCCCCATCTACGTCAAGTTCTTCGAGGGCGGCAAACTCAACGTGTCCTACAATTGCCTCGACAGGCACCTGAAGACCCGCGGCGACAAGATCGCCATCCAGTTCGAGGGCAACGAGCCCGGCGATGACCGTGCGCTCACCTACAAGCAGCTCCACGCGGAAGTCTGCAAGTTCGCCAACGTCCTGAAGGGGCTCGGCGTGAAGAAGGGCGACCGGGTCTGCTTCTACCTGCCCATGATCCCCGAGCTCGCGATCGGCCTGCTGGCCTGCACCCGCATCGGCGCGATCCACAGCGTCGTGTTCGGCGGGTTCAGCTCCGACGCCCTCCGCGACCGCCTCCAGGACAGCACCTCGAAGATCCTCGTGACCTGCGACGGCACCTTCCGCGGCGCGAAGGCCGTGCCCCAGAAGTCCAACGCCGACGAGGCCGTCAAGGAAAGCCCCTCGGTCGAGAAGGTCATCGTCGTAAAGCGCGTGGGCGACAAGATCAAGACCACCATGGGCCCCAAGGACATCTGGTACGAAGACGCGATGGCCAAGGCCTCGGCCGACTGCGCCCCCGAGTGGATGGACGCCGAGGACCCCCTCTTCATCCTCTACACCTCCGGCTCCACCGGCAAGCCCAAGGGCGTCATGCACACCACCGGCGGCTACCTCGTCTACGTCGCCTACACCCACAAGATCATCTTCGACTACCACGAGGAGGACATCTACTGGTGCACCGCCGACATCGGCTGGGTCACGGGCCACAGCTACATCGTCTACGGGCCGCTGTGCAACGGCGCCACGTCGATCATCTTCGAGGGCGTGCCCAACTACCCCGACGTGAGCCGCTTCTGGAAGGTGGTCGAGAAGTACAAGGTCAACATCTTCTACACGGCCCCCACGGCCATCCGCGCCATCGCGAAGGAAGGCAACGAGTGGGTGAAGAAGGCCGACATCTCCTCGCTGCGCATCCTCGGCACCGTCGGCGAGCCCATCAACCCCGAGGCTTGGAACTGGTACTACAACCTGATCGGCCGCGGCGAGTGCCCCATCGTGGACACCTGGTGGCAGACCGAGACGGGCGGCATCCTGATCACCCCGCTG
>MVQS01000044.1 GCA_002067855.1 Syntrophaceae bacterium PtaB.Bin038 | reverse complement strand
GTCGGGGTGTCCGGCGGGGCGGACTCGGTCGCCCTGCTGTCGGTTCTCCAGCGCCTGGCCCCCTCCTGCGGCGTGCGGCTTTCGGCGGCCCATTTCAACCACGGCACGAGGGCGGGCGAGTCGGACCGGGACGAGGCGTTTGTCCGTGCCCTGTGCAGGGCCCGCGGGATCCCGCTCCTGACCGGGGCGCTGGGGGCGGCACGGCGGCCCGCGGGGCTCTCCGTCGAGGATTTCCTGCGCCGCAGGCGCTACGCCTTTCTCGAGAGGGCGAGGCGGCAGGCCGGCGCCGACCGCATCGCGCTGGGGCACCAGAGGGGCGACCAGGCGGAAACGGTCCTCATGCACATCATCCGGGGCTCGGGCCTCGGCGGGCTGGCGGGCATCGCGCCCGTGCGGGACGGGGGGCGGCTCATCCGGCCCCTCATCGAATGCTCTCCCCGCGAGATCGTCGAGTACTGCCGCAGGGAGGGCCTGCCCTTCGTAACGGACAGCTCCAACGCCGACGAGCGCTTTCTGAGAAACCGCATCCGCCGGAGCCTGCTCCCGGAGCTGGAGCGCGGTTTCAACCCGGCCATCGTGGACTCGCTGTGCCGGCTTGCGGAGGTGGTCCGCCAGGAGGACGGGTACATGGGCGACGAGGCCCGGAGGGCCCTCGGGCGCTGGCCGATGGATCCCTCCGGGGCGTCCATCCCCGTGGCGGGGCTGGTTGCGCTGCACCCGGCGCTGAGGCGCAGGGCGGTCCTGGAGATCGTGCGCGGGCTCTCGGGGCCCGATTGCGCCGTGGGCCTCGATCACGTGCAGGCCGTCCTGGATCTGGCGGCCGGGGCGAGACCCTGCGGATCGCTGGATCTGCCCGGAAGGCTCCTCGTGCGCCGCAGCTACGGGCGTCTCGACTTCGTCCCCGGGGGCGTGCCGGTGCGCCGGCACCGCGGCGCCCCCCCCGGGGAGGGCCCCGCGGGCGCCTTCCGCGTCGCCGTGCCCGTCCCGGGGACGGTCCGCATCGAGGGACTCGGGCTTCGAATGCGGTTCCGGGAGCTGCGGCGGCCGCCCTCCTCCCCGGAAGCGACGGCCCGGACGGCATACCTGGATCTCGAGAGGGTCTGCGGCCCCCTGGTGGTCCGCAGCGCGTCCCCGGGAGACCGGATCCAGCCCCTGGGCATGAAGGGGACCCGAAAGATCAGCCGGCTCTTCATGGACGAGAAGATCCCGAGGGAGCAAAGGGGCCGGTTCCCGCTGCTCGCGGACGACGTCTCCATCCTCTGGGTGCCGGGCCTGCGGATCTCGGAACGGGCCCGCGTCGAGAGGGGGACGAGGCGTGTCCTGAAGGCAGAAATCATTTGAAATTTTCAGGCCGCTGGGTTAATGAACGTAGTCTAGATTCAAGGGCCTCTGCGCCGAACGGTGCGGTGAAGGCCCCCATCATGGAGGAAAGCGAGGATTGAATCCTTTACAGAAAAATATCGCGCTGTGGCTGATCATCAGCCTCATCTTCGTGCTGCTGTACAACCTGTTCAACCAGCCCAAGAATGCCCAGGACAGCGTGATCTTCAGCGACTTCATCGCGGCCGTCGAAAAGGGCCAGGTCGTCGAGGTGAGCATCCAGGGCGAGAGCATCTCGGGCAAGTTCGTCAACGGGAAGAGCTTCAAGACCTATGCACCCAAGGAGGCGGGGGTGGTGCCCCTGCTCAAGGAAAAGGGGGTGCGGATCGCCGCAAAGCCCGTCGAGGACTCCCCCTGGTACATGACGGTCCTGATCTCCTGGTTCCCGACGATCCTGCTGATCGCCATCTGGATCTTCTTCATGCGG
>MVQS01000043.1 GCA_002067855.1 Syntrophaceae bacterium PtaB.Bin038 | reverse complement strand
TGGGACGGGATCCGGGCCCAGGCCGTGAAGCGCGCCGGAAGCGCGTTCCTCTGGTCCCGCGGCGGCGAGCTGATCAACCGCGCCTTCCCGGAACTCGCCGCGGCGGCGGCAGGCCTGCCCGACGGCACGGTCCTCGACGGCGAGATCCTGCCGTGGACCGGCGGGGGGCCCCTGCCCTCCGGTCTGCTGCAGAGGCGGATCGGGCGCCTTTCCGTGCCCCGCGATCTCCTCGAGGAGGTCCCCGTGGTCTTCATGGCCTTCGATGCTCTCGAGTCGGAGGGCAGGGACATCCGGCAGGCGCCCCTGCGGGAGAGGCGGGCCGTCCTCGAAAAGACCCTCGCGCGGCCCGGGGCGGCGGAAAGGCTCCGCCTCTCGCCCGTCCTGGCCGACGCCGCCTGGGAGGACCTGTCGGTGAGGCGCAGCAACTGCAGGGCCGTCCGGGCCGGCGGCCTGATGCTCAAGCGCCTCGACTCGCCCTACGAGGCGGGAAGGCACCGGGGCAGCTGGTGGAAATGGAAGATCGAGCCGCGCACGATCGACGCGATCCTCCTCTACGCGCAGCCGGCCGATGGGCAACGGGAGGGCCCCCTGGAGGGCCTCACGTTCGGCCTGTGGCACAGGGGACGGCTCGTCCCCGTCGCCCGGATCGCCGGTGGGCTCGCGGACGAGGAAGTCCGGCGCATCGAGGCCTTCGCCCGCCGCAACACCCTCGATCGGTTCGGCCCCGTCCGGGCGGTGAGACCGCAGCTCGTCTTCGAGATCGCCTTTGAGGATGTCGAGCCGTCGGCACGGCGCAAATCGGGCATCGCCCTGCGCGGGCCGCGCATCGTGCAGTGGAAGGACAAGCCGCCGGAGGAGGCCGGCACGCTCGAGGAGCTGAAATCGCTGATGCACGGCGGGAAACCGTAGAGAGGAGCAGGCAACAAGGTTAAAGCAAAATCCTCTTCACCACAAATCCTTGCTGCTTGTGCCTCATTCACTGCCTCGTCAGATTCCGGACGGCGAAATAGAAGGCCACGCCGAGGATGGCGACGAAGCCCGTCAGCCTCACCAGCAGGGCAAACTCGGCATCATCCGTGATGGAGGGAACGCCGGAGCGGAAAAGATCCGGCCATGCCTCCCACCAGAGCCAGGCGAGCACCAGGGCCGCGGCGACCGCGGGCAGAATTCGGACGAAACGGTTCATGGGTCCTCCTCTTTTTAAGGCTTCCCGCCGTCAGCGCCCGCCCCCCGTGCCTCCGATGTTCCGGATCCCCAGGGAAACGAACAGGGCTCCGATGAAGATGAAGCCGGTCAGCCAGACGTGATGGGAAACGCGGTGATCGTCCGCGTCAGCAGGGATCCCCGTTCGGAGCAGCTCGGAGGCCAGGAGCCACCACAGCCACGCCACGAGGCCGCAGGCGGCGGCCGGGAACGCAAGGGCAAGCAGGTTCTTCAAGGTGTGAACGCCCTTTCGGAAATCGGTCCCCGCTCAGACGTCTTCCACGGGCAGGTAGCTCACCGTGAATCCGCCCCCCTCCGCATCGTATCGCAGGCAGGAGTTTTTCCGCCAGAGGCTGTCGTCCTGCGCCGGATAGTCGCTTCGCAGGAAGCTCCCGCGGCTCTCCTGTCTTCCGATGCCCGCCTGCAGGACGGCTCTGAGCGTGAGGGCCCCGGCACGGAGGTCGTAAAGGGCGACCCTCTCCGCCGCGCTCTGCGGCGCAAGACGGCCCAGCCGCTCCTCGATCCCGTCGAGCGCGGAGAGAGCCCCGCGCATGGAGCCCTCCGACCGGACGACCCCGGCCCCCGTCCAGGCCGCATCCCGCAGGTCTCCGAGGATTTCACGCCAATCCGGCGCATTCCCCGCGGCCCCGGACACGGGGGCGGGCTCCGCCTTCCGCCCTCGGGACGGGGTGCCCGCCCGGCTCAGGGCCCGCTCCGCGGCAAAGCGGCCCGCGAGGGCCCCCGACACGATGCACTCCGTCAGGGCGTTTCCGCCCAGGCGGTTCGCCCCGTGAAGACCCCAGAGGATCTCCCCGCAGGCAAAGAGCCCCGCCAGCTCCGTCTCGCCCGTCTCGGCGGCCCGCACGCCGCCCATCATGAAGTGCACGGCGGGCGCGACGGCCACGGGCCGTTCCCGGAAGAGGAACCGGAGCCGCCGGAAGATGGCCAGGGGGTGGCTGTGCCAGGCTTCCCCGGGAACGCCACGCAGGTCGAGAAAGACGCCCCCCGATCTCGTCTCCTCGAAGAGCAGGGCCGAAAAGAAATCGCGCTTTTTGAGGATCGCGTCGTTGACGTTCGCGAGGCCGTGCCTTGCCAGGATGTCGGCGCCGGAGGCGTCGGTGAGCCTCGCCTCCCGCGAAAAGGGCGGGTACACGATCAGGGCCGGGAGCCCGGGGTCGGCCAGCACGAGGGGGTAGAACTGCACGAACTCCATGTCCAGCAGCGCGACCCCGGCCCGTGCGGCCAGCGCGTAGCCCTGTCCCATGATCCGTTTCTGATTGTCGTGCCTTCGCCATACCGCCCCGGCCCCGCCGGCGGCAAGGATGACGGCCGGCGCCTCGATCCGGACCTGCTCGCCGCCGCGGTCGATCCCCACGACCCCGCAGGCGCGGCCGTCGCGCCGCAGGAGATCCGTCACGCGGAAGCCGGGCAGGACATGGACGCCGTCGAGGCTCCGCACGTGATCCGCCAGCATCCGCATCAGGGTCACCCCCGGGATCACCGACGGGTCGGGCGACACGACCGTCCTCCGGGCGCCGCGCTCCTTGAGGGGGACCCCGACGGAACGGAGACGCCCGAAGGCCGACGGCGCCTCGCGGGCCGTGAGCCGGACCCGGGCGGCGCTGTTGAGACCGCCGCCCGCGATCAGCGTGTCGCGGATGTACTCCCCGGCGCGGTCCCGCTCCGCGGGGCCCGACATCACCCCGTTGGACAGGGCGGAGTTCGTCCCCAGGCCGATGGGGCCCCGGTCGACCACGAGAACCGACGCCCCTTCCTGCTGCGCGGCGCAGGCGGCCG
>MVQS01000042.1 GCA_002067855.1 Syntrophaceae bacterium PtaB.Bin038 | reverse complement strand
AGCAGGTGAAAGGCGGCGAGCACAGGGTGTTTCCAGATCATCCGGGGCCCCGACCAGCGCATGACGTCCCGGATTTGATCGCGCATCCCGGGCCTGTAGCAGTGGACGGGGCACTTGGCGCAAGTGGGTTTATCCTTGCCGAACGGGCACCGGTCGAGCCGTTTCCGGGCATAAGCCAGCAGCTCCGCGCATTCCCCGCACGACCCGCTTCCGCCGTGCTCCGCCGCGCAGAAGAGCCGGATCATGGCCTCCACGGTCTTGCGCTCGCGTTCTATCCGGGGGTGGGTCTTCGGCATGGGGACAATATAATGCGGCCGGCGCCCGTTGGGAAGGAATTTCCAAACGGGGCCGGCCGCATGCCGATCGGATCGGCCGTATCAGTTGACGATGTCCAGCAGGACCAACACCTCGTTAATCGACCAGTAGAGCTGTTTCTGGAATTCGCAGTCCGCGACCCAGTCGTCCCTGTCCGCAGCGCCGCCGGCCGTGCAGCCGTCGGTCCGGATAAGGACATGGCCCTTGAGGTCGTTATAGGCCTTGGAATACCACCCCAGCATGACCCACTTCTCGACCAGGTTGACGCGGGTGGCCAGGGCGCTCCGGTATCCCCAGTGCGCAAAGGCGCTCCTGTTGCTGTGCCAGATCGTCGTGGACAGGCCCGTCAGCTTCTCCTTGATCGTGGGCACGGGGTCGATGGCGCCGTAGACGAGGATTTTCCCCTCGTCGACGTACTTCCAGCCAGCCTCGAGGGTGTCCACGTCCGTCGTTCCTGCCGGTAGGGGTTCCACCTTGATGATCGTCACGGTTCGCGAGGAATACCCTGCGTTGTGGTCGGCGCTTGCATCGAAAGGCCATACGACGGATTGAACCGCCGAAGTGGATTTCTGGTCCGGTGGCCCGGGGATTTTCTGGGGAGGGACGACCCGGAAGGGCCCCTCGCCGTCGAGCTTGTTTGCCGGGGTCAGAACCCCAGGCGTCAGGTACTGGCCGTCGCGCTTGATGGCCAGGAGCGTCTTGAGACCTTGCGGATTGTAGATCGGCTGGCCGTTAATCCTTCCCGCAGCGGAAGGCGCGCTGTACTCGCACCACCCGTTCCCATTCAGGGCCGTGTCGGCCTGAGGGTCATAAAAGAAGCTTGCCGACGGGTAATCGCCGATGACGTGATAGAACAGGGGGTCCGGATCAGGGTTCAGAGGATGGTACTGGGCCCACCCGTCGGGGGAGTATACCTTGATGCCCGTCGCCGCGGGCAGCATCATCTTTTTGAGCAGCCTCTCCAGGGACACCCCTGTATACTCTGCATAGAAATCGGCGGACTTATGGGTGTTCATGAGCATGAACTGGGTGTGCTGGGGCATCTTTTCCAGTTGTGCCCTCGTGTAAACCTTGTACGGGGCGGGTACCTTTGTCGGATCGTCGGCTGCATCTCCTGGGTACCGATTCGCGGCGATTTCAACCTTGTTCGTGTACCCGTCGCCGTCGGAGTCTTGCGTTTCGATGGCGATGACCCCGGCCGTGCTCCGACCCGCTTGCTTGTATGCCAGCCCGTAGGCGTTGAGCGTGTCGTCGATGTTTCCGCTTGCGTCGTATCCGTACTTGTAGTGGCACCACTGGCAACTGCCCAGCGTAACGGTTTTCGTGCCCTGGGTGTATGACCCCCCGCTGTGACAGAGATTGCAGTTGTCCAGTTTCGTGCCCGCCTTTTCGGGATAGACGGTGAGGAAGATCCCCGAGTCGATCTCCCCCATGTGGTGATACGCGCTGCGCACCATCTGGGCCGTCAGCAGCGTAACGCCGAGAACGATAAACAACACGGAGTACTTCGGCCACTTTGCCCTTCTCATAACATCTCCTCCTTCGTATGATTTTGTCCCCGCCCGTTTTCTTCCCCATTTCTCTCAACGGGAGAAGACACAAAAAAACCGCACCCCGGAGAGTGCGGCAAGCGGACCTGCCCCGCCATCCCCGGCCTCCGGGGAGACAAAAAACGCCTGCCCCGGCAGGACGAGGGCAGGCGCGCGCAGTTCTCACGCCACCGCCTCTCCTTTCCGCATTGGGAGGCATGGCCGTTTCCAGCCACACCCTTCCGGCAGGCGCGCCGTGGGATTAACCGTTAGGCAACGCTGCTCGGAGAGATCCTTGTTTTATTGTGGTGTCAGCCGATCGATCGGCGGCCGCTTATCCGGGCCGCCCCGCCGGTTTCTACTTCATCTTGCTCGTGTAGACGTAGTCGTTGGTCTTCTGGGCCTCGTGGCACTTGATGCACTCGTCGATCTTGCCCTCCTGGTCCACCTTGCCGCCGGCCTTGAACTGCGCCCAGAACCAGTCGCCGCCCTTGGGGTTGTAGCCCTTGACCTTGTACATCACGTCGACGTGCTTGAGCTTCTTGTTCTTGTCGAAGTTGTCCTGGACGATCATGGAGCCGTCGGCGAACTTGCCCTTCTTGGCCTTGATGGAGTCGAAGGCGGCCTGGTTGACGTAGGTCGTCAGGAAGGCGCCGTGGGGCTCGGGTCCCTTGTACTGGGCCTCGGTGCCGGGCCACATCTTCCAGCTCTGGTACTTCTCCTTCTGGATGAAATCCCAGAGGGCCTTGCCGTCGGCGGCCGGGCCCTTCTTGCCCTGGGCGAAGAGCATGCCCGTCAGGGCCAGCGTCACGGCGAGTACGATGGTGAAAACGATCAATCCTTTCTTCATGGTCCAATCCTCTTTTCTGATGGAGTCAAATCGCTGCAGGTCTTCCTTACCTCATGGCGACGTTAACGCACATCGCCTGTGGGGGATGACAAAAACGGTTACGTCGCGGACGGGCGAGATCACTTCGTGATGATCGTCCCCACGTGTTTTCCGGCCAAGGCCTTCGAGATGTTTCCCTTCTTGAGGCCGTTGACGATCTGGACGCGGTCGAGGACCTCGCTGTTCTGGAGGATCTCC
>MVQS01000041.1 GCA_002067855.1 Syntrophaceae bacterium PtaB.Bin038 | reverse complement strand
GATCTTCTTCAGGGGACCGTCTCCCTCGAACTTGAGGCCCACACGGAGCCCGGGCTTTTCCAGGGCCCCCATCAGAATCCCCCCGGTGAGCGCCCGTCCCAGAGCGGCCGAGGCCGTCGGCGTCGTTCCGTGAAGCCTGCAGGCGAGGCCCACCAGCTCCGTCGTCCGGCAGGCCAGGCCGACGGAGTTTGCCTTGTCGCTCAGAACGCGGATGAGATAGTCGGACATGATCCCGCAGCAATCCGGGTAAGAGTTTGAGGGTGCAGAACGTCTTCAATCCCCGAGGCACCTGTCATATCATGCCGCGAGGGGAAAAGAAAGAACGGGGAGGAGTCTCTCGACTTCTCCGCCATAATTATCTTTAATGAAATCGGTTGTTCTTTTAACCCGTCAAACCGACGGACCTAACCTTCAATCCCTCCGCAAAAGGAGCAGGCCATGGACAGGGCTCAAAAACCCCCATTTCTCGGATGGAGAGGTGGGGTTTTCCAGTCATCGGGGAAACCTCATCGAGACTCCCCACTCCGTCGCCGTGGAAGGGAAACGCATGCAGCGAACCTACTGGGCAAACGTTCAGCCCGTCCGTGACACCGCCCTGCGCAGGAGGCGCGGCCCCTTCAACTGGAAACCTCTACATGGAGGACAACGGGGTCCTCGTGCGCGTCATCGCCACCGGCATCTGCCACATAGACATCCGCTATGTCGATGACGGGTACGAGGATATCGACGGCCCGCTCGTGCTTGGTCACGAGGGTGCGGGCCTAGTGGAAGCTGACCCCGCGGAACGGCCGCCTACCTGGCGGGAGTGAACGGACCGCATCCCCTGCCAGGGGACCGCAGGGCTGTCAGCGTCATCCAAGGCGATGCGGTTCCGCAGGAATTCATCCCGAGGCTCATCGACCTTCACCGCAGGGGGCTTTTCCCCTTCGAGCGCCTCGAGCGGCACTGCGAGTTCCGGCAGATCAGCCGGGCCATCGCCGACGCCCGCTGCGGCCGCGCGGTCAAGCCCGTCCTGCACATCGCCGAAAGCTAGAACAGGCTCGACGAAACCGGTCCTGGAACCGCAATTCCCCGATTGCCGTGACCAGCAAATAATGCTATGAGATTTCACATATCCATACCACTCGGGAGGGGAATCCAATGAGAGCGACAAAAATTCTGGTTGTGCTGATGGCGGTCGTCTTCGGTCTGACCATCGCGGCTTGCTGTGGGCCTGACACGACGACGGAGGTCAAGAAGACGGAGATCATCAACCAGCCGACCGTGGGACAGCAGCTGGAGGATCTCGAAAAGGCATACAAGAACGGCGCGATCACCAAGGAAGAGTACGAAAAGACCAAGAAGGGCATCCTGGAGAAGGCGGGACCGTCCGAGAAGAAGTAACGCTGTCCTGATTCCCGATCCTGCCGGGGCAACAGGTTCTATGCGGCGCATGGCAACATGGCGGCGAGCCCTCCTCACATCGACGGTGCTCGCCGCTTTTTTACTTGCAGGCAACGCCCTGCCTTCGTTCGGGTCCGACTTCATGATGAAGGGGCCGGGGGAGACCGTCCGAGAGCCCGAAAGAGCCGAGGCGCTGCAGACCTCCAGCGTGAGCATCGCCATGCTGGGCCTGATCGGGATCTACCAGCGATACGTGTCGCCACTCGGAGGGGTCGACCGCTGCGGCTTCCGGCCGAGCTGCTCCGCCTACGGCCGCCAGGCCATCCTCGACCAAGGCCCCGTCGTAGGCGTCATCATGATCGGGGACCGGATGACGCGCTGCAACATCTTCGAGAGGCGCGGCTACCTGCGGCTGCCCAACGGAAAACGTTACGATCCCGTTTCAGACAATCGGCTCTTCGAGAAATGAAACCTCTGCTGCGGCGCCTGCCGCTGACCCTCTTGCTGCTCTTCGGCTTCATCGCCGCATCCCCGCTCCATGCCGATGACGGCGCCATCCTTCTGACCGGGGATGTCCAGCTGAAGATCGCCGACGCCTTCATGAAGGAAGGCGAGTACTACCGGGCGGTCACGGAATACAAGCGGTTCCTGATCCTGTTCCCGGATTCCGCACGGGCCGATTATGCCTTTTTCGCAATAGGGCTGGCCCACTTCAAGGGTGAGGAATTCGGGACGGCTGTGCGTTGCTTTTCCTCCTTTCGGCAGCAATACCCTGAAAGCGGACACGCCGTCGAGGCAGGCTACCTGGAAGGGGTCAGCCTGTGGAAGCTGAAGAACTACAGCCGGGCACAGGCGACGCTGGAGGCCCTGGCCGACGCGCACCCTGCATCGGACTATGCCCCCCGGGCGTTGCTGGTGGTCGGCCTGGCGGCGCTCGACGAGGACCGTCCGGAGCAGGCTCGCCAGGCCCTGGATCGGGTCCTCAACCGGTACCCGGACCATCCGGGCAGGGAGGGAGTCCGGGAGGCTGCAGCGTTGATCGACCGCTATCAGGATCTCCCCGAGAAGTCGCCGGTCCTCGCGGGAATCCTTTCTGCCGTCCTGCCGGGGTCGGGTTACATCTACGCCGAGCACTACGGGGACGGCATCACGGCGCTTCTCATCAACGGGCTGTTCATCGCGGGGACGGCGGTGGCCATTCACCAGGAAAACTACGCCGTCGCCGGAATCGTCGGGGGCGTCGGCGTTCCCTTTTATCTGGGAAACATCTACGGGTTCCTCGCTATTCTGAGTGGGTAAATTCTTGAAGTCGGTCGGTGTCAGTGATAGACCGTTGTTTCATGAGAGACACGGACCTTCTTCAATTAGCGTTAGGGTTGGCCCCA
>MVQS01000040.1 GCA_002067855.1 Syntrophaceae bacterium PtaB.Bin038 | reverse complement strand
GAGGGCCTCGACGGTGTTGTACGTTTCCTGCGAGGTGACGAGACCGCGGATGATCTCGACGAGCTGCATGACCGGCACGGGGTTCATGAAGTGCATGCCGATGACGAGCGGGGCGCGCTTGGTGGCCGCCGCGATCCGCGTGATGGGGATCGACGAGGTGTTCGACGCGAGGATCACGCCGGGCTTGCAGACCTCGTCGAGCTTCTTGAAGATCCCGAGCTTGAGGTCCTCGCGCTCCGTGGCCGCCTCGACGACGAAGTCGGCATCCTTCATGTCCTCGAGGTTCGTGCTCTTCTTGATCCGGCCGAGGATCTCCGCCTTCTGGTCCGCCTTGATCTTGTCCTTGGCGACCAGCCGGTCCAGGTTCTTGGAGATCGTGTCGTACCCCCGGTTGACGAACTGGTCGGCGATGTCGTTCATGATGACATTGAGCCCGCCCGGGTATGCCGCGACCTGGGCGATCCCATTGCCCATCTGACCAGCCCCTACGACGCCGATTGTCTTGACTGCCATCTTATTCACCCTCCTTGTCCGTATTGGTTGTTCACGATGAATCCGGCCTGCTCCGGCGCCCGGCCCGCGGCGCATTCCCCTCTCCGGGTGCGGGCGAAGCGCATGGAGCGGTGAATCTCCGATACCGGCGGCCCGGTTCCCGGCGGAAGTCGATATCTTCCGCCGGGGCCGGGTTGAATGCGAGGTGGTGAAGCCCTCAGGGCCTCCGTTGATTGACGGGATGACGGGTTACGCCTTCTCGAGAACGATGGCCATGCCCTGGCCGCCGCCGATGCACAGAGACGCCAGGCCGTACTTGTGGCCGGCCTTCTTCATCTGCATGGCCAGCGTGTAGGTGATGCGGGCGCCGGTGCAGCCGATGGGGTGCCCGATGGAGATCCCGCTGCCGTTGAGGTTGCACTTGTTGAGGTCGATGCCGAGTTCCTTGATGCAGCCCAGGGCCTGGACGGCGAAGGCCTCGTTGAGCTCGACGACGCCCATGTCCTTCATGGTGAGGTTGAGCTTCTTGAAGAGCTTGCGGACCGCCGGGATGGGGCCGAGGCCCATGTAAGCCGGATCGACGCCGCCCGAGGCCCAGCCCTTGATCTTGGCCAAAGGCTTGCAGCCCAGCTCTTTCGCCTTGTCGGCGCTCATGACGACCAGGGCGCAGGCTGCGTCATTGATGCCCGAGGCGTTGCCTGCCGTGACGGTCCCGTCCTTCTTGAACACGGGGGGCAGCTTGGCCATCTTCTCGAGGGACGTTTCCATGGGCCTCTCGTCCACCTTGAACACCTTGGGGTCGCCCTTCTTCTGGGGAATCACGACGGGGATGATCTCGTCGGCCACGGCACCGCTGGCGATGGCCGCGCGGGCCCTGCGGTGGCTCTCGTAGGCGAGCTGGTCCTGCTCCTCCCGGGAGATCTTCATCTTCGCCGCGATGTTTTCCGCCGTGAAGCCCATGTGGTAGCCGTTGAAGATCTCCCACAGGCCGTCATGCACCATGAGGTCCGTCACCTTGCCGAAGGGCATGTTCATGCGGTAGCCCCACCGGGCGTCGGCCAGGGCGTAGGGGACGTTGCTCATGTTCTCCATGCCGCCGGCGACGAAGATGTCGCCCTCACCCGCCATGATGGCCTGGGCCGCCAGGGCGATGGCCTTCATGCCGGATGCGCAGACCTTCTGGACCGTGATGACATTCGTTTCCTCGGGAAGCCCCGCAAAGATCGACGCCTGCCGGGGGGGGTTCTGGCCCACGCCCGCCGTCAGCACGTTGCCCATGATGACCTCGTCGATGTAGACGGGCTTCAGGGCCTTGTCGTAGTCGTAGTGCTTCCTCTGGAGTTCCGTCATGTCGTACTCGCCGAACACGGTGGGTCGGGCCGACTTGACGAAATCGTTGATGGTCGGGCGAAGTCCCGCCCGGATCAGGGCCTCCTTGATACAGAGCCTGCCCAGCTCGACGACCGACACGCCTTTCAGAGAACCGCCGAACTCGCCGACAGCCGTCCTCGCTCCGCTGACAATGACTACCTCTTTCATGTGTACCAACTCTCCTTTCGATTTGCTGTTTCTAGTCAATGGTTAGCGGCATAGGGCTTAGGGCTTAAGGCTTAAGGGAAGAGAACGGAGAATCCGCTCGTGCGTTGATCAGCTTCCTCAGCATGCGGGAAATCTCCAGACACCTGGATTCAATTTCCATGAAGCATTTCTGATCGATGTACCCGATCTCGAACGCCACAATCGCATGAGAAAGCAACTCGGCAGCCGAACCTTTTGCGAAAAAGAAATGCCTGACAGCCTGCTTGTCCGTATCCAGCTGATCACCTTCTGCAATATTGCTCGGTATGGACAAAGCTGCTCTCCGAATCTGATCTCTGAACGATAAATCCTTTGAGAGCGGTCCGGATCGCGTCACAGTGTAAAGGTAAACCGCCAGGTCTTTCCCTTTTTGCCAGACCCTGAGTTCTCTGAAACCCTCCTTTCCCATCTATTTTCAGCCCTGAACCTTATGCCTGTCTATTCTTGTCTCTAATCTTTGTCCCTGAGCCAATACCTTCCGCCTCTACTTTTTTTATCTTGTTTGCTGCCCTAAGCCCTAGGCCTTACGCCCAAAGCCTCGAGTATTTATCTCTCTTATTTGTTGCCTTAAACCTTTTGCCCTTCGCCCTATGCCTCCACTTTAATCAACATCGCGTCGCCCTGGGCGTGGCCCGAGCAGATCCCGCAGACCCCGATGCCGCCGCCGCGCCGGCGCAGC
>MVQS01000039.1 GCA_002067855.1 Syntrophaceae bacterium PtaB.Bin038 | reverse complement strand
GATCTTCTCCACGGGCAGATCCCGGATGTACTCGGGGATCCGGCGGCCCGGGATCACGGTGAAGCCCGCGGGCTTTCTGTACTTGGAGGCCACCTTGGCGAGCACCTTCGAGAGCGAGAGGCCCACGGAGACGGTGATCCCCAGCTCGCGCTCGACCTCGCGCTTGATGTTCATGGCGATCGTCTCGTAGGAGGCGCGGAAGGGACGGCGCAGGCCCGTCAAATCGGCGAAGGCCTCGTCGATGGAGTACTCCTCCACCTGGGGCGTGAAGCGTCGCACGATGTTGTACATCCGCCGCGAGAAGAGGCTGTAGGTCTCGTAGTCCGAGGGCAGCACGATGAGCCCCGGGCAGATCTTTTTCGCCTCGTGCAGGGGCACGCCGCGCTTGATCCCCAGGGCCTTGGCGGCGTAGCTCGCGCAGGCCACGATCCCCCGCTCGCCCCCCGTGATGAGGGGCTTGCCCCTGAGCTCGGGGTGGACCGCCTCCTCGCAGGACGTGAAGAAGGCGTCGCCGTCGATGTGCAGGACGGCTTGCGGCCAGGAGCGGAGATTGACCGGAATTTCGTTCATAACGAAATTGGCTCGAGGCGTAAGGCGTAAGGCTCGAGTCGAAAAAAGAAACCATCTTCCGTCTTGAACCCTATGCCCTCAGCCTCTAGCCGCCTTTCTTTAGAGGTGGTACTTCCTCACGACCGCGCTCACGATCCCCGCGATCTTCAGCTCCGCCCGCGCGCGGATGGGGGGATACTTCGGGTTGGCCGACTCGAGCACGACGGCGCCGCCCTTCGCCCGGGTGAAGTACTTCATGGTCCACTCGCCGTCCACCTGGGCCACGACCACGTCGCCCGTCTTCGGTTCCCTGCCCCGCTCGACGATGACGAGGTCCCCGGGCATGATCCCCTCGCCCGTCATGGAGTCGCCGCTCACCCGCAGCAGGAAGGACGCCTCGGGCTTCGTCACGAGGTACTCGTCGAGCGAGACGAGGTCCCGCAGCTCCTCCCCGGAGGGTGTCGGGAACCCGGCCTGCACGGCGCCCACGAGCGGCAGGGCGAAATCCCGCCGCACGGGCCGCAGGAACCCCTTGCGGTCCTGCTCGAGGATGCCCTCCTTCAGGAGCTTGCGCATCCAGAAGTGGACGACGCTCTTCGAGCGCACCCCCAGCAGGGGGATCATCTCCGAGTAGGCCGGCATCCGCTGGTGGTCCCGGTAGAACCCCGCCAGCCTCCTCGACACGGTTTCGACGGTCCGCTTTTCCTGCATGAGAAAACTCTATTCAAATCCCCCTCTTTCCCCCCTTTGTCAAAGGGGAGGCCAGAAAAGGTGTCCTTTTCCCCTTGACATTCCTTGCCCTTCAGGTTATAGAACGATCGTTCTATTGTCAAGGGGGATTTTGGAATCGTTGACATGATTGACGAAAGGCGATAGTGTGATTCCCTCGCAAGCAAGGAATAGCAATGGCCCGGACGGGACCGGTCCTGTTCCTGCCGAGCGGCTGAGGGTTGAAGGGGAGGCCTCTCTGGGAAACACGTTCGTCAAGCTCATCGCCACGGGACTCGGAAGCGGTTACTCGCCCTTCGCGCCCGGCACGGCGGGCACACTCGTCGCCATCCCCCTCTACCTGGCCCTTTCGCCCCTTTCCTGGCCCCTATACCTCGTATCGGTGTCGGCTCTCA
Source organism: Syntrophaceae bacterium PtaB.Bin038 (assembly GCA_002067855.1). Classification (GTDB taxonomy): domain Bacteria; phylum Desulfobacterota; class Syntrophia; order Syntrophales; family UBA2192; genus UBA2192. The sequence goes on along the minus strand of MVQS01000039.1, from coordinate 1,032 downwards.
CCCTTCTTGCCGTCTACGCATCGGGTGAAGCGGAAAGGATTTTCGATCGGAAGGACTCCCCCCGGATCGTCATCGACGAGATCGTCGGCTTTCTCTGGGCGCTTGCCCTGGTGGGCCCGACGGCCGGACGAATCGCGGCGGCCTTTTTCCTTTTCAGGATCTTCGACATCCTGAAGCCTCCTCCGGCGCGGTGGTGCCAGGACAGGCTGCCCGGCGGCTGGGGGGTTGTGGGAGACGACGTCATGGCGGGCCTCTGGGTGAACGTCGCGCTCCAGGCGGCGCTGCACTTTTTTAATATTTGACAACCATCCGCCCTCTCAAGGCGCTCGGGAAAATCCTCCCCCGCCCTCCTGCGAGGGCCGTTGCTTCCCTCTCCCTCGACGGGAGGGGGCGAGGGTGAGGGTGAAAGGAGAGGAAGATCAGGGTTGGAATGAAGATCGGCATCCTGACAATCGGCAATGAACTGACCAGCGGCCGCATCGCCGACACCAACACGTCCTACCTCGCCCGCGAGTTCCACGTGCGGGGCTGGGAGGTGCCCGTGTCGATGGCCGTTGGCGACGAGGCCGAGGCGATCGGCGAGGCGCTGGATTTCATCCTGGAGCGATCCGACGCCGTCGTCGTCACCGGGGGGCTGGGTCCCACGGCCGACGACATCACGACGGGGTGCATCGCCAGGTACTGCGGCCTGCCCCTCTACACGGACGAGACGGTGCTGCAGGCCATCAAGGAGCGCTTCGCCTCGCGCGGGCTGCGGTGGACCGACAACAACGCCAAGCAGGCCGTGTTCCCGCAGGGGGCCGCCCCCCTCCGCAACCCCGTCGGGACGGCCTGGGGATACGCCCTGAAGCGGGACGGGAAGGTCATCGTCGTCGTCCCCGGCGTGCCGATGGAAGTGAAGCGGATGACGCCGGAGGTGCTCATCCCGCTCCTCGAGCAGAAGGCGGGCAAGACGTTCATCCTCACGAGGACGATCAAGCTCTTCGGCCTGGCCGAGGCGCTCATCGACAGCGCGCTGGCCGATTTGCCCCT
>MVQS01000038.1 GCA_002067855.1 Syntrophaceae bacterium PtaB.Bin038 | reverse complement strand
CTCGGCGTCTACGATTCGCGCTGCCGCTTTCGCTCCACCGACGTCTACATGCCCATGACGCCCATGTTCCACGTCCACGCCTGGGGCATCCCCTACATCGCCACGATGCTGGGCGTCAAGCAGGTCTACCCCGGGCGCTACGAGCCGGAGATGCTTTTGAAGCTCATCCTCACCGAGAAGGTGACGATCTCGCACTGCGTGCCCACGATTCTGCACATGCTGGTCTCGAGCCCCGCGGTGAAGAAGCTCGACCTGTCACGCTGGCGGGTGGTCATCGGCGGCGCCCGGTTCCCGAAGGGGCTGGCCCAGGCGGCGATGGATATGGGAATCGAGGTCATGTCGGGTTTCGGGATGTCCGAGACGTGTCCCATCATCAGCCTGGCGACGCTGAAGCCGGGCATGCTGGACTGGCCGAAGGACAAGCAGGTCGACGTCCTGATCAAGACGGGCCTGCCCATCCCGCTCGTGGAGATGGAAATCGTGGACCCCGCCGGCAAGCCGCTTCCCCACGACGGAAAGACGACGGGGGAGCTCGTCATGCGGGCCCCCTGGCTCACGTCGGGGTATTTCAAGGACCCGGAGCAGTCGAAGGCGCTGTGGCCCGACGGATGGCTCCACGGAGGCGACATCGCCAACGTCGACCCGGAGGGGTACATCCAGATCACGGACCGGCTCAAGGACGTCATCAAGACGGGAGGCGAGTGGATCTCATCGCTGGAGCTCGAGAATCTCCTGAGCCAGCACCCCGCCGTCTCCGAGACGGCCGCGATCGGCATCCCCGACGCAAAATGGGGGGAGCGTCCCATGATGCTCGCCGTTCTGAAAGCCGGTGCCAGGGCGCTGCCCGAAGAGTTGAAGGCCTTCATGCAGTCGTTCGTCGACTCGGGCAAGATCCCCCGGTACGGGCTGCCGGATCGCTATGAGATCGTGGCGGAGATCCCCAAGACGAGCGTCGGGAAGATCAACAAGGTCAAGCTGCGCGAGATGTATTCGAAATAGACAACGGCGCAAAGCCCGCAACCTAAGACTCAAAACCGCCCGACCGGGCGTGTTAATCCTGAAAGGAGCGATAGGCGGCCATGGACTTCCGGAACATCCTCTTCGAGCGCAGGGGCGGGGTGGCCACGATCCGGCTGAACCGGCCGAAGAACTTCAATGCCATCGATTTCGGCCTGGGAAACGAACTGGCCCGGGCCCTGGAGATCTGCCACGACGACGATAACGTGCGCGTCATCGTCCTGACAGGGGAGGGGAAGGCCTTCTGCTCGGGCGGCGATCTGAAGCTGTTCTTCGAGAACATGCAGCCCTATCCCCAGGACATCGTCCGCCAGCTCGTCAAGACGTTCAACGTCATCATCCTGGCCCTGAGGCAGATGCCGAAGCCCGTCGTGGCCGTCGTCAACGGGCCCGTCGGCGGTGGAGGGTTCAGTCTCGCCGCGGCCTGTGACATCCGGATCGCCGCCCGTTCGGCCATCTTCCGGCAGGCCTACACGAGCGTCAGCCTCGTTCCCGACGGCGCATGGACCCTCGTGGTGCCCATGCTGATCGGGTTCGGCAAGGCCATGGAGCTCGTGCTGCTGGACCCGATTCTCTCCGCGCAGGATGCCTTCGAGTGGGGCCTGGTGCACCGCGTCGTCGACGACGCCGACCTTTGGAAGGCGGCGGACGAGATCGTCGGCAAGCTGGCGGGCGGGCCCACGCGCGCCTTCGCCATCGCCAAGGAGAACCTCAACAATGCCATGCTGGGGCTCTTGTACCGTCAGCTCGAGCTGGAGCGGTCGGGAATGATCCAGGCGGCGAAGTCCGACGACTACCGCGAGGGCCTCATGGCGTTTTTCGGCAAGCGTCCTGCCGTGTTCCAGGGCAAGTGAAGATAGGGTGCGGGTTCAGGGGCCGGGACGGCTTCGTCACCGGCGCTCCTCGCAATGACCTTCAAAAACGTGATTTCCTGTTCCACAACTGAACACTCAAAACTCACTACTCACAACTGTCTGACCGGACAGACCCGGATCGACTCAGACGGACTTAGATCGACTTAGACAGACTTGGACAGACCGAGCCGACGCAAGGAGGCGAAGATGGAATTAAAGACCATCCAGGCCGTGGAACTGGCGGGGGGGATCGGCATCCTCACCCTCAACCGACCCGAGCGCAGGAACGCCATCTCCATCGAGATGCGGAGGGAGATCATCGGGTGCCTGCAGAAGTGGAAGGAGTCTCAGACGGTCGGCGTCGTGATCGTCACCGGCGCGGGCGACGCGTTCACCGCCGGCTTCGACCTCACCGAGTTCACGAAGCCCGAGCTTCTCGGCGACATCTTCGAGACGTCCTCTCGGTATCACCGGGATCTCTGGTATTTCCCGAAGCCTACCATCGCCGCCGTGAACGGCCCGGCGCTGGCGGGGGGGTTCGACCTGGCGAAGCTCTGTGACATCCGGATCTGTTCGCCGGCGGCCGTCTTCGGACACCCCGAGATCAAGTTCGGCATCCCGCCGCTGGTGACGCCCCTGCGCTGGATCATCGGCGAGGGACTGGCTCGGCACCTCTGCTTCACGGGCAGGAGGGTGGACGCCATGGAGGCCTGCCGGATCGGCCTGGTGAGCGAGGTCGTGGACGGCGAGAAGCTCCTGGAGCGTGCCGTGAAGATCGCCACGGAGATCGTGGAGACGCCCCTGGAGGCCCTGA
>MVQS01000037.1 GCA_002067855.1 Syntrophaceae bacterium PtaB.Bin038 | reverse complement strand
GCCAGGCGGATGTCTCGGAAGATCCGCTCGACGGGGAAGACGTTCGTGTAGCCGATGCCGCCCATGACCTGCATGGCGTTGTGGACGGCCTTCTGGCAGGACTCGGTGATGAACTTCTTCGACTCCGAGACGAGCCGGCGGACGAGGTTGACGTCCGCCCCCGCGTCGACGGCGGCGGCCGTCATGCGCGCCATGGCGCGGCAGGCGTCGAGCAGCATGGCCGCCTCGGCCACCTGGAAGCTCACGCCCTGGAACTGGTTGATCACCTGCCCGAAGGCCTTGCGCCGCGCCGTGTAGGCCGTGGCCACGTCGAGGGCCGCCCGGGCCGACCCGATCGTCATGGCCGCCGTGCCGAGCCGCTCGGGGATCATCATCGTGTTGAAGACCGCGTAGGCCCCGTGGACGTTCCCGACCATGTTTGCCTTCGGCACCCTCACGTCGCGGAACACCAGGCGGCCCGTCCCGCCGCCGCGGCAGCCCATGAGGCCGTAGAGGTACTTCGTCTCCACGCCGGGGCCCCGCTCCACGAGAAGGCAGGTGAGGGAATCCTGGGGCTTCGCGGCGGGGTTCGTGCGGGCGTAGACGAGAAAGAAGTCCGCCCCCTCGGCCCCCACGATGAAGCGCTTCTGCCCGTTGAGGACGAAGTGATCGCCCCGGTCCTCGGCCTTCGTGGCGGCCCCGAAGAAGTCCGATCCGCCCCGCGGCTCGGTGAGGCACTCGGCGGCGAAGCGCTCCCCCCTCAGCAGGGGTTTCACGAAGCGCTCCTTCTGCTCGTCGGTGCCGTGCAGGATGATCGCGTCGCAGACGAGCTCCGCCCCCACGCCGAACACGCAGGCCAGCTCGTACCCCAGGGTCCCGATCTCTTCCATGAGCATGCAGGTGGTGACCCAGTCCATCCCGCGGCCGCCCCACTCCTTCGGGTAGCGGCATCCCAGGAGGTTGCGCCTCCCGGCCTCCTGCAGGAACTCCCTGGGAAACCGGATCGTATCGGTGTCCATGTCGAGGATCATCTGCCGGGGGACCCACTTGACGAAATCCCGCGCCTCCCCCACGACCCGCCTCTGCTCCGGGGTCATCAGAAACTCGTACATCGGCCATCCTCCTTCTTCCCCGCCGGTTGCGGCCCGACGGGCTCAACTCTGCCACAAACGGCGCACAAAAGAAAGGGGCGGCCTTCCGACCGCCCCTTTCCGGATCTGGAAGTTGGGAAGTTCGGAAGTTGTGAAGTTCGGAGAACGGAAAGCCAATTTCACGCTTCTCGCTTCTCCGAGCTTCTTAACTTCGCAGCTTCCTAACTTCGTCTTTTCGGATTACTTCGCCACCTCCTGCCAGCCCGCGGCGCTGGTGTACTTGACCCAGGGGCCGTTGAGGGTCTTCACCTTGACGTAGTCCCCGGTCATCTCGAAGTTCGTCTTGAGCATCCCCGTGCTGTCGTCGGCGCCGCGCTTCTTGTAGGCGAACCACTGGTGCCTGGAGTAGTCATAGACGGAGACCTCGTGGAGGCCCGCGGCCAGCGCAAAGCGGTCGTTCACCATGTTGACGAACCCTTCCACCTTGCCGCGGGTGATCGTCGTCATCTTGTGGAAGTTCCACTTCTTCGTCGAGCCGTCGTAGACCGAGGCCCCCAGGAAACCGTACTTGAGCGTCATGTTGCCGGACTTGCTCGACACCGGTTTGAAGGCGGGCGTGCCCACGTTGGACGGGTCCTGCTGCGCGTGGCAGGCGGGGGCCGCGGCCAGCGCCAGGGCGGCAGCGAGTGCAAGGACAAACAGGATCCTCTTCATGCAATACCTCCTCAGTAAGGGTTGATTCGTCGAATGGGGATTTGCAATCCCCGTGCCCGCCCGGACGGCCCGGTCTCAGCCGTAGCTCCGGGGGGTGATCGCCTCGTTCAGGACGTCCCGCTCGAAGCCGCGGGGCGCCTCGCCTTTCCTGGCATACTGGTAGAGGGCCGCCTGGAAGATCCCCAGGAGGGCGGCCTGCACGACGGCGACCGAGACGAGGTAGAAGAGGGCCAGGGCAAACAAGGCGAGCGCCGGGACGCCCGGGCCGGCCGCCATGCCCCCGCAGACGAGCGCGACGGCCGGCAGCGACAGGACGAAAAAGACGAGGCCGAAGCTGAAGCCCCCGATCAGCTCCTCCCCCCAGGTCTTCTTCAGCAGGCGCGCCGATTCCCGGAAGGCCTCCATGGGGCCCTTGCGTTCGTTGACGAGGATCGGGATCACGAGATAGCCCGCGAGGCCCCAGGCCGTGCCGAGCAGGCCCGCCGCGATGCGCCCCACCGGCCTCGACCGCTCCTGGATGAGCCGCAGGAGCACGCCCACGCTGGCCGACACGAGGGCCCAGCCGGCGATCTCGAAGAGGCGGGCGGAGGCCGCGTGCAGCCCGTCGCCCACCGTGGGGTTCCCCCCCCGCATCCGGATGGCGGCGCAGGCGACGACGGCGGTGTTGAAGAAGAGGATGACGAAGTAGTGGATGAGGTAGAAGGCGAACAGCACGATGCCGTTGCCGACGGCGCCGTTGTGCCGTGCGACGCGCTGAACCGTCTCGACCCCGCCCAGCGCAACGACGGGGACGGCGAAGGAAAGCAGGATGAGCAGCAGGGCGAGTCCCGAGAACACCGGGAACAGG
>MVQS01000036.1 GCA_002067855.1 Syntrophaceae bacterium PtaB.Bin038 | reverse complement strand
GCTGATTTTCCGAGTTTCCCAGCTTCTTGACTTCCCGATTTCTATTCCTTGAGTCTCAGATTCACCCGCTGAATGGACCGGGCCCTGCCGGTCTGCGGGTCCACATCCACGACGGCCCCCTGCAGGCGCACATCGCCCCGGGCGACCTCGAATCGGCAGGGCATCCCCGTGAGGAACCTGTCGATGATCATCTCTTTCTCGATCCCGATCACGGAGTTGAGGGGGCCCGTCATCCCCACGTCGGTGATGTAGGCCGTCCCCCGGGGGAGAATCGTTTCGTCGGCCGTCTGCACATGCGTGTGGGTCCCGAGGACGGCGCTGACCTCTCCGTCCAGAAACCAGCCCATGGCCTGCTTCTCCGACGTGGCCTCGGCGTGCATGTCCACGATGATGACGGGCGTCTGCTGCCGCAGGCCCCCAAGAAGCCCCTTGGCCGCGCGGAAGGGACAGTCCGCCGGGTGCATGAAGACCCGGCCCACGAGGTTGACGACGGCAACGGGGATCGATGCCGCCGTCTTCACGACGGCATGCCCGATGCCGGGGCATCCTTCTGCGTAGTTGGCCGGCCGCAGGAGGTTCGGGTACTCGTCGATGAACCCCAGGACCTCCCTCTTGTCCCAGACGTGATTGCCCGTTGTGAGCAGTTGGATGCCGCACTCCGTGAGTTCGTCCACGGTGTCGCGGGTGATGCCGAAGCCCGCGGCGGCGTTCTCGGCGTTGGCGACGACGAGATCGACGCCGTGATCCTTCACGAGACCCGGCAGCAACTCGCGCACGGCACGGCGGCCGGGCCGCCCGACAATGTCCCCGATGAAAAGAATCTGCATAGGGCCCGTCTTATCTCGCGAAGTCCGTCACCCTCGTTTCCCGGATGACGGTCACCTTGATCTGACCCGGGTAGGTCAGTTCGGATTCGATCTTCTTGACGATGTCCTTGCAGAGAATGAGGGATTCGTCATCGGAGATCTTTTCGTTGTGCACGAGGATCCGGATCTCCCGGCCCGCCTGGATGGCAAAGCACGACTCGACGCCGTTGAAGGACTTGGCGATGCCCTCGAGTTCCTGGAGCCGCTTCACGTAGGTCTCGAGCATCTCGCGGCGGGCACCCGGACGGGCCGCCGAGAGGGTGTCGGCCACTTGGACGAGCACGCCGAGGAGGTTGTTGTTGCGGCCGTCGTCGTGGTGGGTTGCAATCGCCTCGACGATGCGCTCGTGCTCGCCGAATCGCTTGGCGTAATCCGCACCGAGCTCGGCGTGCGTGCCCTCGAGCTTGTGGTCCACGGCCTTGCCGATGTCGTGCAGAAGACCCGCCCGCTTGGCCTCCCGCACGTCGAGCCCCAGCTCCGAGGCCATCATGCCCGTCAGGTGGGCTACCTCGATGGAGTGCTGCAGCACGTTCTGGGAGAAGCTGGAACGGTACTTGAGCTTGCCGAGCAGCGTGATGAGCTCGGGATGGATGTCGTGGGCGCCCACGTCGAAGGAGGCTCGCTCGCCCGTCTCCTGGATGATCTTGTCCACCTCGCCCTGCACCTTTCGGACCACGTCCTCGATCCGCCCGGGATGGATGCGGCCGTCGCTGATGAGGCGCTCGAGCGAGATCTTCGCCACCTCCCTTCGGACGGGATCGAAAGCGGAGAGCACGACGGCCTCCGGCGTGTCGTCGATGATGAGGTCGACACCCGTGGCCGCTTCGATGGCGCGGATGTTCCGGCCCTCGCGGCCGATGATCCGACCCTTCATCTCGTCGGTCGGGAGATTGACGACCGACACGGTGCTCTCGGCCACGAAATCACCGGCATAGCGCTGGATGGAGTAGGCGATGATCTCCTGGGCCTTCTTGTCGGCGATGCGCTTGGCCTCCTCCTCGGCCTTGCGGATGAGAATGGCCGCCTCCCGCTTGGCCTCGGTCTCGAGTGACTGGATGAGCTGCGCCTTCGCCTCCTCGGCGGTGAACCCGGCGATTTTCTCGAGTTTCTCCTTCTGGTCCTCGATGATCCGGTTGAGGCGCTCGTGCTTCTCCTGCAGCGCGTTCTCCTTTTGCTGGAGACTCTTTTCGCGGTTCTCGATGTTGCTCTCCTTCTGCACGAGCATGTCGATGCGCTTCTCCTGGTTCTCCTCCTTGGAACGCAGGCGAGCCTCGAGCTTGTCGAGCTCCGCCTTGCGCTCGCGGGCCTCCCGCTCGAACTCGGCCTTCGTCTTCAGCAGGCTCTCCTTGGCCTGCAGGACGGCCTCCTTCTTGATGGTGTCCGCCTCTTTCTTTGCCTCGTCGACGATCCGGACGGCCAGGTTCTCCGAAGACTGCAGCTCCTTCCGGGTGACCATCTTCCTGAGAAGGTACCCGAAGGCAATACCGGCAATCAATGATGCGATGGCGATGATGACGGGTAAAACGTCCAATCTATGTCACCTCCTTGTCCATGATGGCATAGGAAGACCGGTGCGTGTCGAACGATCCTTCCGGTTCAATGCCGTGGAGAGAAGTCCGGGCGGGGTTCACGGGAGGGAAACTATCGCAAGTTCGGAGGGTTATTGCTTTCGGTGAGGGACAAAAAAGAATCCCCCGCCTATGCCGTGTTAACGAATAACCTTGAACCTTGTCAACAAGGTGGGCGCCCTGTGTGTGG
>MVQS01000035.1 GCA_002067855.1 Syntrophaceae bacterium PtaB.Bin038 | reverse complement strand
AGCGGCAAGACATCCGTCGGAAGGGAGCTGGCAAGGCTCCTGGAGAGGCCCTTTTTCGACTCGGACCGGATGGTCTTCGCGAAGACGGGAAAGACCGTCCGCGAGATCGTCGAGGACGGAGGCTGGCCCGCGTTCCGCAAGGCCGAGAAGGCGGCGATCGCCGAGCTTTCCGCCCTCGACCGGGCCGTCATCTCGCTGGGCGGCGGTGCGGTCATGGATCCCGAGAATGTGGCGGCCCTCGAGGAGCGGGGGAAATTCGTGTGGCTGAAGGCCGATGCGGGAACCCTCGCACGCAGGATGCGCAGCGAGGAAAGCGGCAGCGGGCAGAGACCCACGCTCACCGGGGCGGGTACGCTGGAAGAGGTCGAGCGGGTCCTGGCGGAGCGCACGCCGGTCTACCGCGCCGTGGCCGACCTCGCCGTCGACACGGCGGGGAAGTCCCCCGAGGACATCGCCCGGGCCGTCGCCGGCGCGATGTCGGAAGGCCCGGCGCCGCTGCGGGCGGGGCGAAGCAGGAGGAAGCCGCATGTCCGGTAACACCTTCGGAGTGCATTTCAGGGTCACCACGTTCGGGGAGTCCCACGGCCCCGCACTGGGCGCCGTGATCGACGGCTGCCCGCCGGGCCTCGATCTCGCGGAGGCTGACATCCAGGCGGAGCTCGATCGCCGAGCGCCGTCGGGTCACGCCGCGTCCACCCCCAGGCGGGAAGAAGACCGGGTGGAAATCCTCTCGGGGACCTTCGAGGGGAAAACGACGGGGACGCCCATCGCCCTGCTCATTTGCAACCGCGGGGCCGACAGCGGCGCCTACGACGACTTGCGGGACGTCTTCCGCCCCGGGCACGGGGACTTCACCTATGCGAAGAAGTACGGCATCCGGGACCCCCGCGGGGGCGGGCGCGCCTCGGGGCGCGAGACCGCGGCGCGCGTGGCGGCCGGGGCCGTGGCCCGCAAAGTCCTGGCGCGCGAGGGGATCGCCGTGTCGGGATGCACGGTGGAGCTGGGCGGCGTCGCGATCGAGACGCGGTCCGCCGGGGCGATCGGGTCGAACCGCCTTCGCTGCCCGGACCCGCTGGCGGCGCAGCGAATGGAAGCCCGGCTCGAGGAGGCCAGGCGCGAGGGCGACACCCTCGGCGGCATCGTGGAGGTGCGCGTGACGGGATGCCCTGCCGGCCTCGGTGAGCCCGTTTTCGACAAGCTCGACGCCGACCTGGCAAAGGCCCTCATGGGCATCGGGACGGTGAAGGGGGTCGAGATCGGCGCGGGGTTCCAGGCGGCGCGGCTGAAGGGATCGCAGTGCAACGACCCCATCGGGCCCGGCGGGTTCGAGACGAACCGCGCGGGCGGGGTGCTGGCGGGGATCGCGACGGGGCAGGAGATCGTGATCCGCGCGGCCTGCAAGCCGATCCCCTCGATCGCGCTGGAGCAGCGCACGATCGACATCCACGCAACCCCGAGAACGATCTCGGTGCAGGGAAGGCACGATGCCTGCGTCATCCCGCGCGTCATCCCCGTCTGCGAGGCCATGGTGTGCCTGGTCCTTGCGGATCACCTGCTGCGGCAGAGGGCAAACCGATGAATGACAACAAGGAACCCATCTCCCCCCCGATCCGTTTCCCCATCGGCATCATCGGGGGCACGGGCGGCATGGGCCGCTGGTTTGCCGCCTTCTTCGAAAAGGAGGGCCACACGGTCCGCGTCTCGGGCAAGGACACGGGCCCCCGCCCCGCCGAGATGGCGGCGGCCTGCCCCGTCGTCGTCGTGAGCGTGCCCATCGGCGTGACGCAGGAGGTCATCCGGCAGGTGGGCCCGCACATGAAGAAGGACTCCCTGCTCATGGACCTTACGTCCCTGAAGGCCGGTCCCGTGCGCGCCATGCTGGCATCCTCGCCCTCGGAGGTCATCGGCCTCCACCCGCTGTTCGGCCCGTCGGTGCCTTCCCTGGGGGGACAGAACATTGCGATCTGCCCGGCAAGGGGCGAAACGTGGCTCCCGCGGGTTCGGGGCATTCTTGAAGGGCGCGGCGCGAAACTCGTCGAGACGACGCCCGAGCGGCACGACGAGATCATGGCCGTCGTGCAGGTCCTCAACCACCTCGACACGATCGCGATGGGACTGGCCATCCGCCGCGGCGGGATCGATCATGAAACGCTGGAGGCCTTCTCGACCCCCCTCTTCCGGGGCAAACGGGACATGATCGCCCGGGTCTTCTCCAACATGGACCTGCACGCGGAGATCATCACCGCCAACCCGCACGCGGCGAAAATGATCGGCCTCTACCGGGACGTCGTCGACGCGGTGGGCAGGGTCGCCGCGGGGGGAGACGCCGTGGCCCTGGCGGCCCTGATGCGAACGGACGACGGTCCCGATGAGACAGGATGATCGCCGCCGGCCCGAGAAAGCGTGTTGACAGGCGGGGCGACGTCTGGTATAGAAGGCCCAAATCGGAGAAACGGAGATGCAGAGGACGATCCTTTCTACAACCGGCTGGTGGTGGCGCAACTTCATAGGAGGGGTTTGCCTGCTGCCGTAATGACATGAATAACCGAGATCAAGGCCGTGGGGGACCCCGGGGGTGCTCCGCGGCTTTTTT
>MVQS01000034.1 GCA_002067855.1 Syntrophaceae bacterium PtaB.Bin038 | reverse complement strand
GTCGCCCGACCCCACCCACACGTCGGCCACCGAGATGGGGCCGTCGACGAAGTACTGGTGCGTCAGCCCCGTGGGGTGCGACTTGTGGGCGATGTCCTTGAGCTTGGTGAGGACGTTGGGCGGGATGAAGCTCCAGACCTCGGCCCCCGTGTCCGTCCGGAAGGCGTGGAGCTGCCCGTCGTTGGCCCCGGCCACGACGATCCGCTTGCCGTTGGCCGTCGTGCGAATGTTGTTCGTCCGGAAGGTCGAGAAGGCCGCTGCCGAGTCGCGGGCATCCTTGAAATACGTCGCCGGGGTCCCCACCGTGACGGGGTTGGAGCGGAAGGTGTCGCCCAGCTTCCAGTTGTCCTTGTTGTAGGTCGACTCGCCCCGGATGAACCCCACCACCTCGTTGCGGCGCGTCGTGGTCGACACCCCCAGGTTGGCCGCCGTGATGTTGGCCGTCGTAAAGGCGGTCAGCGCCCCCGACTTGTACGTGTAGATCGCCCGCGCCGAGGCGTCCGTCCCCTGCAGCACCTGCCCCGCGTCCCACAGGGCCGCCCCGATCGTCCCGTCGGTGTTGATCTGGTACTTCGTCACGTGACCCAGCCAGAAGGGATCCCCGTTGATCGGCTGGAAGGCCGCCTCGTAGATGAAGTTCTCGTCAATGAGACGCGACGAGGCCACCGAGGCCTGCGAAAACGAGTACGTCGCCTCACGGATCACGCTGATGGCCTGCCGGAAGGCCGCCTCGAGCTCCGTGGCGTTGTTGGCCAGGAAGGCGTACCCCGAAAGCTCCAGCGTCCCCGGGTCGTTGGAGACGGCGTAGCACTCGTCCGTCGTCCCGCAGCCGGGGCCCGTCGTGGAGGAGCCCCCGCAGCTTGTCACCGCCCCGGGGTCGAAGGCCGTCGAATCGCCCCCGTTCTCCACCAGGGGGTTGTCCGTGCCCCCGTAGTAGGCCATCCAGTTCAGCGTGTTCTTGAGGTGGTCGGGCATGTTGCTGCCCATGCCGATGACGAACACCTTGTAGCCCGCGTCGGCCAGGGCCTTGGCCGCCAGCACCGACTCGCGGCGGCGCTTGTACTGGTCCGTCTGGATCTCGTAGCCCGTGCCGCCGCAGTACATCGTGTCGGCCCCGTCGGAGACGAGGATCACGAACTTCTGGCGGCAGCTCCGGTAATTGTCCGATGCCTTGTGGGCGTCCAGGTAGGTCTTGACATTCGCCAGGGCCAGCACGAGCGGCGTGGCCCCCACGACGTTGGAGTAGGTCATCCAGTAGTTGATGCTCAGGGTGTCCCCCGAGGCCTGGTCCACGGTGCAGGACTGGTTACTCCCGCAGTAGATCAGGGAGTACTTCGTGGCGATGTCGCGCAGTTTCGCGTAGGCGCTGCCCTGGAACTTCCCGAGGCCGATGCGGATGTTGAGGCTCGTCTCGTCCTGGCCGTCGATCGTGCCGTTGTGGTTGTCGTCGAGGATGTTGAACAGGGTCTTCCGGGCGATCTCGAAGCGCGAGCAGTAGGT
>MVQS01000033.1 GCA_002067855.1 Syntrophaceae bacterium PtaB.Bin038 | reverse complement strand
TAGGCGGTCCCGTCGTACTCGATGACCAGTTTGATATTCCTCTTCATCGCTGCGCCGAATCTTACAGGAAAATCCCGCCGATGAGAACATGGATCATAGAAAAACCCTTTCCTGTCACATGTACCCGTGAAACCTTTTTGCAAGGCTCGTTCAAAGCGCCTTTGCGTGAACGGTTCTTAGCGAACCGAAATGACAGCGCAGCCGCATGTCTGAGCCCGAAGGGCGAGGTTGTGGCGGAGTCGTGCAGGGAGCGTAGAACCGTCGCAAAGCGCTTTTGAGCCGGCAAAAGGGTTTCATGGTTACTCTCTCGGAACACGGTCTGTGCATTCACATGTTCCTTTCAAAGCAGATAAAAAAAGGGAGCAGAAGGGACGCTTCTGCTCCCCTGCAAAAACTCACGGAATCACGTGCAGGCCTTGAGTGCCTTCACGGCGGGAAGCTCCTTGCCTTCGAGCAGCTCCAGGAAGGCGCCGCCTCCCGTGGAGATGTAGGACATGTTGTCCCGCTCCCCCGCCTTGTCGATCGCCACGTCCGTGTCCCCGCCCCCGACGATGGAGAGCGCGTAGGAGTTGGCGACGCTGTGGGCCAGCGCCGAGGTGCCCCGGCTGAAGGCGTCGATCTCGAAGACGCCCATGGGCCCGTTCCAGACGATGGTCTTCGCGTTGCTCAGGGCCTCCGTGAACAGGGTGATCGTGGCCGGCCCGATGTCGAGGCCCATCCACTGCGGGTTGATCTCCTGCACGGGGACGATCTTGGTCTCGGCCTCGGCGTCCCGGCTCTCGGCGATGACGCAGTCCACGGGCAGGTACAGCTTGACGCCCAGCTTCTTCGCCGTCTCGAGGACCTCCCGTGCCTTGTCGATGAGCTCGGGCTCGACGATGGACTTGCCGACCTCGATGCCCTGCGCCTTCAGGAAGGTGAAGGCCATGCCGCCGCCGATGACGATCTTGTTGACCCGGTTGATCAGGTTGGCCAGGGCCTCGAGCTTTCCCGACACCTTCGACCCCCCGACGATGGCGACCAGCGGCCTCGCGGGCTTCTCGAGGGCCTTGCTGAAGTAGGTCAGCTCCTTCTTCATCAGGAATCCGGCCCCGCAGGTCTTGACGAATTTCGTGATCCCCACGTTGGAGGCGTGGCTGCGGTGGGCGTTTCCGAAGGCGTCGTCGATGTAGACATCGGCGTAGCTCGCCAGCTCCTTCGCGAACTCGTCGTCGTTTTTCTCTTCCCTCGGGTCGAACCGGAGGTTCTCGAGCATGACGATGTCGCCCGGCTTCATGGCGTCGACGGTTTTCTTCACCTCGGGCCCGACCACCTCCTTCGTCAGCGTCACGTTCTTGCCGAGCAGGCGCGAGAGCCGTTTCGCGACGGGGGCGAGGCTCATCTTCTCGACGACCTTGCCCTTCGGCCTGCCGAGGTGCGAGATCACGATCACTTTGGCGTTCTCGTCGAGGGCATAGTTGATGGTGGGCAGCACGGAACGGATGCGCGTGTCGTCGGTGATGTTCTGGTCGGCATCGAGGGGGACGTTGAAATCGAAACGGAACATCACCCGCTTCCCTTTTAGGTCCATCTCATCGATATACTTCATTCTTTCACCTCTCCGGCTATCGTTCGGGGGCCGCTGTCGCACCCCCCTTGATGTCCAGGTTGCGGGCAAGCGTCTTATAGCCCAGGTGCCTTTCGAAATCAAGGGCCATTTGCCTCTTTTGTGTTGAAAAAATCAGCGAGAAATGATATCAGGCGGCGGGTTTGCGAGGAGATGGAAACGTCGGATTGCCGACCACTACAGAGACAGGGAGAGACAGAAACATGGGACTGACGGAAGACAGAATCAAGGCCTTTGAGGCAAAACGCGACGCATTGATGAAGCAGGGCGGCGACGCCGCCATCAAGAAGCAGCACGAATCGGGAAAGATGACGGCCCGCGAGCGCCTGCTGAAGCTCTACGACGAGGGGACGTTCCAGGAGGTGCAGCTCTTCGTCGAGAAGCGCTCCACCCTGTTCGGCCTGGGCGACAAGCAGATCAACGCCGACGCCGTTGTCTGCGGGTTCGGCAACGTGAACGGCCGCACCGTCTTTGCCGCCGCCCAGGACTTCACCAGCGCCGGCGGCAGCCTGGGCGAGATGCACGCCAAGAAGATCTGGAAGGTCATGGACATGGCCAAGGACGCCAAGAAGCCCTTCATCGCGCTGAACGACTCGGGAGGCGCCCGCATCCAGGAAGGCGTGCCCGCCCTCGAGGGCTACGGCGGGATCTTCTACCGCAACTCGATCTGCTCGGGCTACATCCCGCAGATCACGGCCATCATGGGCCCGACGGCGGGAGGCGCCGTCTACTCGCCGGCCCTGACGGACTGGGTCTTCATGGTCAAGGGGACGAGCTACATGTACATCACGGGCCCCGACGTCATCAAGGCCGTCATCGGCGAGGAAGTCACCCACGATGAGCTCGGCGGCCCGATGGCCCACGCCTCCAAGAGCGGCGTGTGCCACTTCGTGGCCGAAAACGACGGGGACTGCATCGCGCAGATCCAG
>MVQS01000032.1 GCA_002067855.1 Syntrophaceae bacterium PtaB.Bin038 | reverse complement strand
CGGACCCCGGCAAGGCGCGCGCCCGGGCCTACGACCTCGTCCTGAACGGCACCGAGATCGGCGGCGGCAGCATCCGGATCCACCGCACCGACGTCCAGCGGAAGCTGTTCCAGACCCTGGGCCTCACCCCCGAGGACACGCGCTTGAAGTTCGGGTTCCTGCTCGACGCCCTCGAGTTCGGCACACCGCCGCACGGCGGCATCGCCTTCGGCTTCGACCGGCTGATCATGATCATGACCGGCGCCCCGTCGATCCGCGACGTCATCGCCTTCCCCAAGACGCAGAAGGCCACAGACGCCATGACCGACGCGCCGTCGAAGGTGAGCATCGAGCAGCTCATGGAGCTGTCGCTGAAGATCGTCCAGTGATCGGGACCCCGGGTCACAATTTTCCCTATTGACAAAGGCGGGGCGATTCTTTATTGCAGACCAGGAGGATTCACCGCCCATGAGGTTCGGGAACATCAACCGCCGCTGCTCTTCCAGGCCGGCCAACGCACGTCTGGCGAAGGCGGAACCGCGGCCTATGAACGGCCCGGCACGGCAGGGTCCCTCCAGGACAGGTTGAATCCATTTTTTGAAGCGGAAGATACAGGGGGAGGGAACTCGAAATCGTTCCCTCCCTTTTTTTTATGTGTTACCGGACGACCGACCGCCGCCCGGCCGATTCATCCTTATACAACACAGGTGCAGGGAGACATATCATGGCCAAGTGGAACAAGGAAAAGAGGGTCCTCGATCACGAGCACACGAAATTCTGGCGCTATGAAATCAAGGACGTGGACCAGCCGAACCTCCAGAAAGACGTCTTCCCCTACGACGAGGTCTGCCGTATCGTGTTCGACCACAAGCTCGTCATGATGAGCCCGGCCGAGGAGATCTTCATCACCGACACGACCTTCCGCGACGGCCAGCAGGCACGACCGCCCTACACGGTCAAGCAGATCGCCGACCTCTACCGGATGATGAGCCGCCTGGGCGGCGAAAAGGGCGTCATCCGCCAAACCGAGTTCTTTCTCTACAGCCAGCGCGACCGGGAGGCCGTCGAGGCCTGCCGCAGTATGAACCTCCGATACCCGGAGATCACGGGATGGATCCGCGCCGTGAAGGAGGACGTCCCCCTGGTGAAGCAGATGGGCCTCAAGGAGACGGGCATCCTCACCTCCGTTTCGGACTACCACATCTTTCTGAAGCTCGGCGTTACGCGAAAGCAGGCCATGGAGATGTACCTGGACGTGGCGCGCTCCATCCTCGAGGCGGGAATCGTGGCCCGGTGCCACTTCGAGGACCTGACCCGCTCGGACATCTACGGGTTCGTCATCCCCTTTGCCATCGAGCTGATGAAGCTGCGCGAGCAGAGCGGCATCGATGTCAAGATCCGTCTCTGCGACACCATGGGCTACGGGATCACCTACCCCGGGGCGGCCCTGCCGCGCGCCGTCGACAAGATCGTCCGCGCATTCATCGAGGACGCGGGGGTCCCGGGGCACCTGCTCGAGTGGCACGGGCACAACGACTTCCACAAGGCCCTGATCAACGCCACCACGGCCTGGCTCTACGGCTGCAGCGGCGCCAACGGCACCCTGATGGGCATCGGCGAACGCACGGGCAACCCCCCCGTCGAAGGGCTCATCTTCGAGTACATCCAGCTTCACGGGGACAACCACGGGATCGACACGACGGTGATCACGGAGATCGCCGACTACGTCCGGCGCGAGATGAACTTCAAGATCGCACCCAACTATCCCTTCGTGGGTTCCGAGTTCAACGTCACGCGGGCGGGCGTCCACCTCGACGGCCTTGTGAAGAACGAGGAGATCTACAACATCTTCGACACGACGAAGATCCTCAAGCGTCCCATCATGCTCGAGATCACCGACAAGTCGGGCAAGGCCGGGATCGTGCACTGGATCAACTCGCGCCTGGACCTCAAGAACGGAGAGGCGATCGACAAGCGCCACCCGGGGATCTCGGCGATCCACAAGTGGGTGACGAAGCAGTACGAGGGGGGCCGCATGACGAGCATTTCCAACGACGAGATGGAAAAGGTCGTGCGGAAGTTCCTCCCCGAACTGTTCATGTCCGATCTCGAGAAGATCAAGTACCGCGCGGCCCAGGCCGCCGTGGCGGTCGTGCAGCAGGTGATCGAGCACCCCGTCATGAAGGGGATGAACCCGGAGATGCAGGAGCCGATCATGCAGCAGTTCATCGACGAGAACCCGTCGATCCAGTTCGCCTACGTCGTGGACACGCACGGCAAGAAGATCACGCGCAATATCACGCACATCACGGACAGGGCGAAGTACGAGAATTTCGGCGTCGGCACGGACTACTCCAACCGCGAGTGGTTCATCCGGCCCCTGGAGTCGGGCAAGATCCACGTGACGGACTTCTACATCTCCAAGATGACCGGGGCCCTCTGCATCACCGTGTCGGCCCCCATCGTCGACGAAAACGACGAGATCCGCGGCGTCTTCGGCGTCGATATCCGGTTCGAGGAGTGGACGAAGAGCGTGGACCTGATCTC
>MVQS01000031.1 GCA_002067855.1 Syntrophaceae bacterium PtaB.Bin038 | reverse complement strand
CCCGCTCCCAGGAAGACCGGGCCTTCGTCGAGGGCCTCGGGCAGACCCTCTGCGAAACCCTGCTGTACGGCAACGTCTCGACGGACGCCGAGAAGTTCAACGGGCTGGCAACCCGCTACGACGCCCTGTCGGATTCCAACGTCCTCGGGGCCTCGGGCACGGGAGACGACACGACCTCCCTGTGGATCGTGGAGTGGGGACCGACCAAGGTTCACATGGTCTACCCCAAGGGATCGAAGGCGGGCCTCGAGATGAACGACAAGGGCAAGGTGCGGACCAACCCCTCTTCTACCACGGTCATGTACGCCTACGAGACGCAGTTCGTCCAGTGGTGCGGCATGTTCGTCCACGATGACCGCTGCGTGCAGCGCATCGCCAACATCGAGACGAGCGGCAGCTCCAACACGCTCAACGACGATCAGATCATCGAGGCCCTGAACCTCCTGCCCACGGCCGGCGGCTCCGGGGCGGCGCGCATCTACGTCAACCGGACCCTCAAGACCCAGCTCGACATCCTGGCGAAGGACAAGAACAACGTCAACTACACCTCTGACAACGCCTTCGGTGTTCCTGTGACGCGGTTCCGGGGTGTCCCGGTGCGGCTCGTCGAGCAGATCGTCAACACCGAATCGGCCATTTCGTAAGGAGGTGACCACCATGGGATTCTTCGACAACAAACTTCGTTTCAGCGACGGGCAGGCGGTCACCGGGTCGGCTGCCAGCACCTATGAGATCGACTGCGCGATCGCCAACGCCAACCTCGGCGACGGCACCCCGCTCGTGGTCGAGATCTCCATCGAAACCACGTTCGTAGACGGGACCAGCATGACCTTCGAGCTGCAGCACTCGGCCGCTGGGTCGAGCTACACGACCCTCGTGCAGACCCCGGCCATCGCGGAGGCCAGCCTCGTGAAGGGCTACAAGTTCCAGATCATGGTCCCCAAGGAGCATTACCGCTACCTGCAGATGTACTACACCGTCGTCGGGACCCACGGCGCCGGGAAGGTCACGGCGGTTCTGCAGCCCGCAATGTAGGGCGGAAAGGAGCATTTTGTCATGACGTACAGGGCAATACGGGCTTGCTGGCACAAGAAGCGTTTCTACAAGCCGGGCGCTATTTTCGTCCCGGCCGAAAGAGGCGAAAAGCCCCCCCGGCACTTCGTCGCGGACGAGGAGTTCTCCATCGAAGCCGTCGAGGAGGCGGCCAAGGTGGAGCGGCTCAAGCGGGTGAGGGTCAAGGCGCAGAAAGCCGCCGACGCGGGCGGGCCCTCGGGCAGCGGTGCAAGCAAGGACTAGACTGATCGGGGCGGGGCTTCGGCCTCGCCCCTTTCCGAAAGGGTGAGTTATGGCCTGGGTGGATGTGTGCAACATGGCGCTTCGGCGCATCGGGGAGATGCCCATCGACTCCCTGGACGACGATTCGGACGACAAGGCCGTCTCGGCGTGCGTGGACTGCTACGAGGACTCCCGAGACGAGGTCCTCTGCATGTTCGATTGGGCCTGCGCGAGGGCCCGCAAGACGGTGACGGTGGACTCCACGGCGCCGGACTTCGGGTTCGACTACCGATATGCCCTGCCGTCGTCTCCGTACTGCCTGCGGGTGATCTCGATAGAGGACGCCCCGGAGTACCGCATCGAGGGGCGCTACATCCTCACGGACCAGGAAACCTCCATCAACCTTCTCTACGCCTCGCGCATCACCGACGAAACCCTTCTGGACCCGCTGCTTCGGCGGGCCATCGCATTGAAACTCGCGCACGACATCTCACGACACCTCGTGCCGTCCGAATCCCTGCGGCAGGGGATCATGGACGAGTTCGACGAGATCGTCATGAAGGCCAAGTCTGCCAACCAGTGCGCGGACTACAACACCGACGAGGACGAGAATTCCTCGAGCACGGGCAACTCCGAATGGATCGACGCCGGGAGGTAAGACCATGAAGCGGATGATGATTCTTGCGGCAATCGTTTTACTGCTGCTCCCCAGTGTGGCGGTTGCGGCAGGAACCTGCACGGCCACTTCGACCACGACCAGGCAGAATGTGATCGTGATCACCTGGACCTGCGTGGGGGACGCCTCCAACGGGTCCTTCCCGGCCACGGCATCCAACGTCGGGGTGAGGGGCTGGCTGTTTGCGGTGGACACCATCCCCGGGACGACCAACCCGACCGACGATTGGGACGCGACGCTGACGGACGCAAACTCCTACGACCTGATGGGCGGGGCGCTGGCGAACCGCGATGAGACGAACGCCGAGCGGGCCGTGCCCACGAAAACGGCGTGGGTGGACGGGGCCCTGACGCTGACCATCACGAACAACAGCGTGAACGAGGCCGACATCGTGGTGAAAGCGTACATCTACAAGGAAAACTAGGAGGGGTGCCATGAAAAGATTCCTCATCATCCTTGCGATCCTCACTGTCGCGGCATCCGCTAGTGCGGCCCCTCCCCCGTTCGCCATCATCAACCCGGCGCAGGATTCCCGCATTGGCACGCTGACGAATACCAA
>MVQS01000030.1 GCA_002067855.1 Syntrophaceae bacterium PtaB.Bin038 | reverse complement strand
TCCATGGCGACGCAGCCCGAGCTGCCCTCGCTCAACGGCCGGCGCAACACCTATTTCTGCGGCGCCTACTTCGGCTACGGCTTCCACGAGGACGGAACGCGCTCCGCCGTGGAGATGGCCCGAAACTTCGACATCGAACTATAAGGCAGTCCATAATAGAAAATACCTTTCGGTCGCTGATTGCGTCTCTGTCCATTCTGAGCCTTTAATACCGGCGTTGCCCTTTATGCTACACATGTTCATATGATCATGAACTGACTACTATGAGCGCATTCCTCTACGACGGATTCATCGAACATTGCCGCCACAAGCCCCGGGAGCACCGGTTCCGCTACCCCCTGTACGTTTACGGCTTCGACCTCGAGGACCTGCCGGAACTGGACCGCAGGCTCCCCTTCTTCGGGTACAACCGCTTCCGGCCCGCGGCGGTCCATGACCGGGACTACCTCGACGAAGGCCCGGGGACGATCCGCGAAAAGCTCGACCGCTTCCTGGCGAAAGAGGGGTTCGGCGAGCCCGTGGCCCGCGTGTTTCTCGTCACGTCGCCGCGCTACTTCAACTACGTGTTCAACCCCGTGAGCTTCTACTGGCTCTTCGCCGCCGACGGCAGCCTGGCGGGCAACGTGGCGGAGGTCAACAACACCTTCGGGGAGAAGCACCTCTACATCCTGCGCTCGCCGCGCCGCGCGGGCGGGGATCGCACGGCCGCCTACAGCGCCGAGAAGGCCTTTCACGTCTCCCCCTTCAACCGCATCGAGGGGACCTACGAATTCACCTTCGCCGACATCTCGAAAGAGCTCGACGTGCGGATCGACATCCGCAAGGAGGGCGAGATCGTCTTCGAGGCGCAGCTGCGGGGGTCGCCCGAGCCGCTCACCGCGGCAAGCCAGCTCAGGATGTTCCTGCGCCACCCCGTCGCGCCGCACCTCTCCATGCCCCGCATCCTCTACGAGGCGGCGAGGCTCTCCTTCGGCAAGAAGCTCACCTACCACGACAAGCCCGCGCCGCTGAGTCCCATGACGATCCGGGTGAACCCGCCCACGCTCGTGCAGCGCAGGTGCATGAAGACCGCCTTCGACCTATTCGGTCGCGCCGAGCGGGGCGTCCTGCGCATGCGCCTTCCCGACGGGTCCGTGAAGACCTTCGGCGAAGCCTCCTCGCCCGGGGACGTGGAGATGACCGTGCGGGACTGGCGGTTCTTCTCGCGTGCCGTCATCGGGGGCGACATCGGCCTCGGGGAGTCCTACATGGACGACGAGTGGGACGCGCCCGATCTGGCGGGGACGCTCGCCTGGTTCATTCGGAACCGCGACGCCTTTTTCGGCCGCTATCAGCGCCTCGAGCCCGTATTCGACCGGCTCAACCGGATCCTGTACCCCATGGTGGAGAACTCGATCCACGGCAGCAGGAAGAACATCATCACGCACTACGACCTGGGCAACGAGTTCTTCAAGGTCTTCCTGGACCCGTCGATGACCTACTCCTGCGCGCGCTGGCTGAACGAGAACGACACGCTCGAACAGGCCCAGAAAAACAAGCTGCAGGACATGATCCGCAAGGCGGCGATCGGCCCCGGTGATCACGTCCTCGAGATCGGCTGCGGGTGGGGCAGCTTCGCCGTCGAGGCGGTGAAGACCACGGGATGCCGGCTGACGGGCATCACCATTTCGGACGCCCAGTACGAGGTTGCCCGCGAGCGCATCCGCCGCGAGGCGATCGAGGACCGCGTGGAGATCATCCTGCGCGACTATCGCGAGATCAGGGGCCCTTTCGACCGGATCGTCTCCATCGAGATGCTCGAGGCCGTGGGTCACCGGTACCTCCAGAAGTTCTTCGAGTGTTGCGACCGGCTCCTCAGACCCGGCGGCGTGATGGCCCTTCAGTTCATCTCCATCCCCGACCGCCGCTACGACCAGTACCGCAGGGGCCACGACTGGATCCGCAAGCACATCTTCCCGGGCGGCGAACTGCCGTCGCTGACCGTCGTCATGGAATCGGTGGCGAAGCGGACCTGCCTCAACGTGCAGGGCGTTGAGAACATCGGGAAGGATTACGCGCGTACGCTGCGCGAGTGGCGCAAGCGCTTCCTGGCGGGGATCGACCGGGTGGCCGCGCTGGGCTTCGACCGCACCTTCCAGCGCAAATGGGTCTACTACCTGGCGGGCTGCGAGGCCTGCTTCGCCACGGGCTACCTCGGCGATCTGCAGATGGTGATGACGAAGTCGGAAATCGGATTTTAGGGTCCAGGGGTCAGGGTCCGGGGTCCAAGAGAAGATGAAGCTGTGAAGTTGGGAAGCTGAGAAGTTCGGTTAAGCCGTCATGTGACATGGAATGCGGTGGGACATTCCGCGCTTCCTGACTTCCTCTCTTCTTCACTTCCATCCTTTTCCGATACCCTGCACCCTGTGCCCGAGACCCTGTTTCCCGGTCTCTGTACCCCACAAAAGGAGCCCCTATCATGAAAGGCAATGTAAGCATCGGTTTGCTGCTGGTAACCGTGA
>MVQS01000029.1 GCA_002067855.1 Syntrophaceae bacterium PtaB.Bin038 | reverse complement strand
ACGGCCACCTCGTCGCCGGGTTTGACCGCCGCGACGTCCTCGGGCAGCACGACGAGGCCGTTGGCGAGCACCATGGATTTCAGGATCCCCGAGCCTTGCTCTCCCGTGAGGGAGGCGACGTATTTCCCGTCGCGCAGCTCGACGCGGGCCCGCAGGAAATATTTCAGTCCCGTCTTTTTCCTGTAGCCCTCGGTCATCTCGGCCCTCACGGCCTTTCGGAAGAGGTTCCTGTAGCCCCTCATCTTGAGGATCGCGGGACGGATGAACTGCTCGAAGGAGACCATGGTGGACACGGGGTTGCCCGGCAGGCCGAAGAGGGGCTTTCCCTCCAGCAGGCCGAAGGCCAGCGGGCGGCCCGGACGCATGGCCACGCGCCAGAACTGGATCCGGCTGCCGATCTCGGCCATGATGTCCTTCACCAGGTCATAGTCCCCCACGGAGACCCCGCCGGAGGAGATGACGATGTCGGCCCGTGCGGCCGCCTTGAACTTCGCGAGAAGGTCCTCCCGGTTGTCGCGGGCGATGCCCACCTGCAGGGGCACCCCGCCGGCTTCCAGGACCAGGGCCGCCAGCGAGTAGCCGTTGCTGTTGACGATCTTGCCCGGGCCGGGCGTCTCGTCGACCTCGACGAGTTCGTCGCCCGTGGAGACGATGGCCACGACGGGCCGCTGGTGCACGGAAACGTAGGAGCGGCCCAGGGCGGCGAGCATCCCGACCTCGGCGGCCCGGATGACGCTTCCCCTCGCGATGACGCGCTCGCCCGCCTTCACGTCCTCCCCCGCCTCCCGGATGTCGAGGCCCGGCTTCGCGGCGACGAAGATCTTCACCCTGCCGCCCTCCGCCTCCGTGTCCTCCACTCTCATGACGGCATCGGTCCCCTCGGGCAGGGGCGCGCCCGTCATGATCCGGATGGCCTGCCCCTTCCGGATGGGCTGCGTGGCCACCGAGCCTGCGGGGAGGTCCTCCAGGACGTCGAGGACGACGGGCCTGGCCTTGCTCGCGAAGGCCGTGTCGGCGGCAATGACGGCGTAACCGTCCATGGCCGAGTTGGCCAGGGGCGGGATGGTGCGGCCCGAGACGATGTCCTCTCCAAGGACACAGCCGAGGGCCGAGGTGATAGGCATCTTCTCGCATCCGAGGGGATGGATCCCCTCGAGGATGGTTTTCAGGGCCTCTTCTACCTTGATCATTCCCAATCCCTTCTGCCGGCGTTTTCGGCAGAGGGTAACCGAATCGCGGCACGGAGTCAACCCCGCACGGCTTCCCTGTCACGGAGGGAGAAGCAGCCTTGCATGAAAACGGCTGCGGTCCCGGTCGGCGCGGACTGCTAAGAAACGGCTCGGATCGATCGAAAAAAATCCCCCTTTTCCCGCTTTTTCAAAGGGGTAGGCTTTTGAACTCCCTCCCTTGGAAAAGGAGGGTTGGGGGGGATTTTAGGGAGGGGGAGCAGATGTGGGAGCCTCCCGTTGCCCCTCACCGCCGTCGGGTTTGGCCTTGAATTCGATGGGTCGATGCTCTATATTACCGCAAAACGAAAAAGGAAAATTCGGGGTCAGGCCTGATTATTGACTTTTGTGCCCGGCCGGTGACGAGCCCGGGTCGAGGACAGAACCCCGGACAGGAAAAGACGGTGGACAAAAACGAATTGAGCAAGAGAATCAGGGCCCTCCTGAAGGAGAAGAACGGAATCCTGCTCGCCCACTACTACCAGCGGGATGAGGTGCAGGAGATTGCCGACCTCACGGGGGACTCCCTTGCCCTGAGCTTCGAGGCCGCCAGGACGAAGGCCGACGTGATCGTCTTTGCCGGCGTGCACTTCATGGCGGAGAGCGCCTCGATCCTTTCGCCGGAGAAGACCGTGCTGCTGCC
>MVQS01000028.1 GCA_002067855.1 Syntrophaceae bacterium PtaB.Bin038 | reverse complement strand
CCCCGGCTCCCACAAGCCCAACACGGCCGTGGCACAGGCCTACTACAACAAGGCCTACGGCATCAAGCGGCTCGCCACGGAGACCGGCGCCGGCCAGTGGGGCAGCGCGCTGTCCATGGCCTGCCGCATGTTCGACCTGGAGTGCCGGGTCTATATGGTCCGCGTCAGCTACGACCAGAAACCCTACCGTCGCATAATGATGCAGACCTGGGGCGCCGAGTGCATCCCCAGCCCCAGCGACAGGACCCAGGCGGGTCGCACCATCCTCGCCCAGGACCCCGACTGCCCCGGCAGCCTCGGCATCGCCATCAGCGAGGCCATCGAGGACGCCGTCACGGGCAAGGACTCCCGCTATTCCCTGGGGAGCGTGCTCAATCACGTGCTCATGCACCAGACGATCATCGGTCTCGAGGCCAAGAGGCAATTCGAGAAGATCGGGAAGTACCCCGACGTGGTCATCGGCTGCGCCGGCGGCGGGAGCAACTTCGCCGGTGTGAGCCTCCCCTTCGTGCAGGACAAGATCCACGGCAAGAAGGTCCACGTCATCGCCTCGGAGCCCGCGTCCTGTCCGACGCTGACCAAGGGGCCCTTCGCCTATGACTTCGGCGACGTCGCCAAGACGACCCCCCTGCTTGCCATGCACACCCTGGGGCACGACTTCATCCCGGCGCCCATCCACGCGGGCGGGTTGCGCTACCACGGGATGGCCCCCATCGTGAGCCACATGCTGAAGAAGAACCTCATCGAGGCCCGCGCCTACCACCAGCTCGACACGTTCGATGCGGGCGTCCTCTGGGCGCGCACCGAAGGGTTCATCCCCGCGCCGGAGACGACGCACGCCATCGCCGCCGTCGTGGACGAGGCCAAGCGGGCCAAGGAAGAGGGGAAGGAGAAAATCATCCTCTTCAACTACAGCGGCCACGGCCTCGTCGACCTGGCCTCCTACGAAGCCTACTTCGCCGGGAAGCTGTCGGCCTACGAACTGCCCGACGAGGAGATCCAGCGGGCCCTCAAGGCGATCGAGAGCCACCCGAAGTGCATTGAAAGATAGGGTACAGGGTTCAGGGGAAGACAAAACCTGCACAGACAAATCCCCCTTGCATCTCCCTATGAACATCCTCTCCGCGGTCCTCCTCCCCTGGTGGGAGGAGGAAGTGGAGGAGGGGGAACATTCCCCCTCACCTCCATCCTCTCCCGCGCAGGGAAGAGGAAGACGAAGGAAAGGGTTTTTACAGGGGGAAGGAGGGGGATTTTCTTTCTGCCGCGGCGCCCGCGCGGGACCGGTGAGATTGTGTTTCGTTGCAAAGCGTGCTATTGTTTCGCCGCCCGCGGGGCCTTCCCCCGGCGGGTTTGCGGCGGCAACCGGGTGTGCGCGGGTCCCCGCGAGCGGCCGCGAGGAATGATCCTGCAAAGAGCGGACAACCGATCGTGAGCAAGAGCGGACAAAAGGCTCCCGCCGACGGGGCGGGCGCCCCGGACGAGCGCATGAGAAACGCCCGCCCCCTGGCGGACCGGATGCGGCCGGAGACCCTGGAGGAGTACGTGGGCCAGTCCCACATCCTGGACAGGGGGGGGCTGCTGCGCAAGGCCATCGAGGAGGACCGCCTCTTCTCCATGATCTTCTGGGGGCCGCCGGGCTCCGGGAAGACCACGCTCGCCCGCATCATCGCCGGAGAGACGAAATCCCACTTCGCCACCTTCTCGGCGGTCCTCTCCGGCGTCAAGGAGATCCGGGCCGTCATCGAAGAGGCCCGGGCGGAGCTCGAGGCGACGGGCCGCAGGACGATCCTCTTCGTCGACGAGATCCACCGGTTCAACAAGGCCCAGCAGGACGCCTTCCTGCCGCACGTGGAAAGCGGCCTCATCACGCTGATCGGCGCCACCACGGAAAACCCCTCCTTCGAGGTCATCTCCCCGCTTCTGTCCCGCACCCGCGTCATGGTCCTGAGGCCCTTCACCGAGGAGGAGCTGGCCGAGATCCTGCGGCGGGCGCTCGAGGACCCCGTGCGGGGCCTGGGCGGGCTCTCCATCGACGTGGAGCCCGAGGCCCTCGAGCACATGGTCCGCGCCGCCGACGGCGACGCGCGGGCGGCCCTGAACAACCTCGAGGCGGCGGCGTCGCTCGTGGCCGGGAAGGGCCCCGGGGAGCGGGGGATCACCCTGGCCATGGCCGAGGCGGCCCTCCAGCGCAAGGCCCTGCAGTACGACAAGGCGGGCGAGGAGCACTACAACCTCATCTCGGCCCTGCACAAGAGCCTCCGGGGCAGCGACCCCGACGCCGCGCTGTACTGGCTGGCGCGCATGATCGAGGCGGGCGAGGACCCCCTGTACATCGCGAGGCGCATGATCCGGTTCGCCTCCGAGGACATCGGCAACGCCGACCCCATGGCCCTCACGGTGGCCATGGCCGCCATGCAGGCCTTCCATTTCATCGGGCTTCCCGAAGGTGAGCTGTCGCTTGCGCAGGCGGCGGTCTACCTCGCCACGGCCCCCAAGAGCAA
>MVQS01000027.1 GCA_002067855.1 Syntrophaceae bacterium PtaB.Bin038 | reverse complement strand
CCGGCGGATGGGAGTCCCGTGCATCGTCTCCCACTCGGCGGCCACGTCGAGGGCCGTGGCGCTGGCGGAGGGCCTGGGAATCTCGATCGTCGGGTACGTGCGGGGAGGGACGTTCATCGTCTATGCGGGGAACGAATACCTCTCGCCGTAGAACAGAGTTCTTCCTGCGATGAGACCTCTTCGACCGCTCTACCGCCCGCTTCGCTGAAGACGCAAGAACTCGCCCTTCGGGCTCAAACAGTTTGCGCGGCGGCCGCTTCGCTTCGCCAAGAGCGGTTACCCGGGATGTGTCAACTCGCAGTCAGAACCCTGCCCTGCGACTCGGACGCACGGAAAGCGCACGGACGCACCCAACGACGGCGGCCGTGCGTCGGGAAATAAAATCGGAAAGGGACCGGATGAAATCCATCTATGTGAAAGACATCAAGGCCGGGGAAAAGATCAGGGGGTCCTTCCTCGTCGTGGAGAAGAATCTCGCCTACTCGCAGAAGGGGGCGCCCTATCTCAGCGTGAAGCTCCGCGACCGGACGGGGGATATCGAGGGGCGCGTCTGGGACAACGTCTCCGCCCTCGACCCGCTCTTCCGCAAGGGGGACATCGTCGCCGTGCAGGGCCGCGCGGTGAGCTACCGCGATGCGACGCAGCTCTCCGTGCTCGACATCCGGAAGATGGAGGAGACCGGAATCGACCCCTGGGATTACGTTCCCACCACCAGGTTCGACGTGGAGGAAATGTTCGCGGCGCTGGCGGGGTACGCGGCCACCGTGGAGGACCCCTGGCTGAAGAAGCTTCTGGCGGCCTTCCTGGACGACGCGGAGCTGGCCTCGCGCCTCAAGCGGGCCCCCGCCGCGAAGGGGTTCCACCACGCCTACCTCGGGGGGCTGCTGGAGCACACCCTGTCCACGGTGCGGATCCTGGACTTCCTCGCGAGGCACTACCCGACGACGAACCGGGACATGCTGATCGCCGGCGGGATCCTGCACGACATCGGCAAGATCGAGGAGTTCACCTACGACCGCACGATCGACTACTCGACGCCGGGAAGGCTCGTGGGACACATCCTGCTCGGGGTCGAGATGCTCGACCGGAAGATCGCGTCGATCGAGGGGTTCCCGGCGGACCTGGCCCTGGAGCTCAAGCACGTGGTCCTCGCCCATCACGGCGAGCTCGACTTCGGCTCCCCCAAGCGGCCCAAGACCGTGGAGGCCCTGATCGTCCACTACATCGACGACCTCGACGCCAAGGTGATGGCCTTCCAGGAGTTCATCGGCAACTCGGGCGCCGAGGACTCGGAGTGGACCCTCTTCCACCGGTTCTTCGAGCGGTTTCTGTACAAGGGAGGGCAGAAGGCATAGGGCGGAAGGCAGGGAGGTGAAGAAGGAATGCTGGAATGATGGAATACTGGAAGACCGGGCAGGAAGGAGAATCCGGTCAAGAACCCATTATTCCATTACTCCAGCACTCCATTGTTCCTCAGGTCCTTTCCCCGAAGATCGCCCGTCCGATCCGGACGATGGTGGAGCCCTCCTCGACGGCCACCTCGAAATCGTCCGTCATCCCCATGGACAGCTCCCGCATCGTGACGTTCGGGATGTTCTCCGCGGCGATTTGATCGCGCAGCGCCCGCAGCCCCGCGAAACAGGGCCTTGCCTTTTCCGGGTCGTCGTACCAGGGCGCCATCGTCATGAGTCCCCGGATGGAGAGGTTCGGCATCTGCGCCACGGCGCGGATGAGCCCCGGCGCCTCGTCGGGCGGCGCCCCGCTCTTCGACTCCTCGCCGCCGAGGTTCACCTCGATGAGGACGCGGCAGACGACCCCCGCGGCGCCCGCCCGGCGGTTGAGCTCCTCGGCGAGGCTCATCCGGTTCACGGAGTGGATCATGTCGAAGAGGCGCACGGCGTACTTGGCCTTGTTGGTCTGCAGGTGGCCGATGAAGTGCCACTCCACGTTTTTGCCCATCAGCTCGATCTTCCGCCTGGCCTCCTGGACGTAGTTCTCGCCGATGATGTCGATGCCCGCCGCGATGGCCTGCCGGATCCGGTCGTCGCCGACCGTCTTGGTGACCCCCATGAGCCGCACCCCGGACGGGTCGCGGCCGGCCCGCGCGGCGGCGGCGGCGATCCGCTCCCGGACCCGGAGGATGTTCTCCGTTACGTCGGACATGCGTCCCTCCTTGTGAAATCAACCAGGCCCAGCCCCTTCAGGGCCTCGACGACCTCGCAGAGCGGCAGCCCCACGACGTTGGTCCAGGACCCGTGGACCTCGGAGACGAGGACGGAGGCCTTTCCCTGGACGGCGTACCCGCCGGCCTTGTCGTAGGGCTCATCGGTCGCCACGTACCACTCCAGCTCGTCGTCGGGGATCTCCTTGAAGAGCACCTGCGACGAGACGGCCCTGCGGATCGGCTCGGCCCGTTCGCTGTTGAACAGGGTGAAGGCGGTGATGACCGTGTGCGCCCGCCCGCTGAGCTTGCGGATCATGCCCCTGGCCTCGTCCGGGGTGCGGGGCTTTCCCAGCAGCTCCCCGTCGATCGTCACGATCGTGTCCGCGCCCAGAACCCAGCATCCGGGCCTCATGCCGGCAACGGCCCTCGCCTTCGCCTCGGAGAGCCTCAGGGCGTACGCCTCCGGCGACTCCCCGGCGCGCGGGTTTTCGTCCACGTTGCTGTGCAGGACGGCGAACTCCACGCCCAGCATCCGCAGCATCTCCTCGCGGCGGGGGGAGGCCGAGGCCAGAATGAGCCGACTCGCTGCCATGTTGACCCTTTCCTTGCCCTGGGTGTCCGCCGCTTCTTTACCACAGAATATGCGTGCGATAAAGGGAGGAACCGGCTGCGGATAACAGGTTGAAATCGTTGCCCTGTTTCACGCTGCGGGGCGCAGGGCGGGCGGGGGGCCGCGGCCCCATCCTTGGTATGTTTCGTGCATCTCTTCCCTGTCGGTGAGGTGCGTATGGCCCGCGCGGGGAGGGAATCGCCGCGGCCCGAGTCACCCTCCTTCACGACGCGATCAGGACGAGAGAATGAGAATCGAGGCCCGCAGAACCCCCGACGGCGAGCAGATCCCGGCAACCGGCAACGAAGAGTACCTGAGGGCGCTCTTCGACGCGGTGCAGACGGGGATCCTCGTCATCGATCCGGGCACGCACCGGATCCTGGACGTCAACCCCGCGGCGGCGCGCATGATCGGCCTCCCCCGGGACCGGATCGTCGGCTCCGTCTGCCACCGCTTCGTGTGCCCCGCCGAGGAGGGCGCCTGTCCCGTCACAGACCTCGGACAGGCGGTCCACCGGTCGGAGCGGGTCCTGCGCAACGCCGACGGCCGGGACATCCCGGTCGTCAAGACCGTGGTCCCCGCGTCCATGAACGGGAGGCGCTGCCTCATCGAGAGCTTCGTCGACATCTCCGAGCAAAAGCGGGTCCAGCGGGCCATCGAGGACAGCGAGCGGCGGACCCGGGAACTGGCCGACTCGCTGCCGCAGATCGTCTTCGAGACGGACGTGGCCGGCAGGATCACCTTCGGCAACCGCCGGGGCCTCGAGGTCCTGCAATACACGCCGGAGGACCTGGCGCGGGGCATCAACGCCCTCGACATCTTCATCCCCGAGGACCGAGATCGCATCCAGCGCAACATCATCCGGATCCTGAAGGGAGAGATCCTGCCCGACGTGGAGTACACGGCCCGGCGCAAGGACGGGCGGACATTCCCCGTGATGATCAACGCCTCCCCGATCCTCCGGGGCGGGAAGGCCGCGGGCATCCGGGGCATCGTGGTCGACATCACCGACATCAAGCGGACGGAGACGGCCCTCCGGGAATCGGAGGCCATGTACCGGGCCCTCTTCGAGGGCTCGGGCACGGCGATGCTGATCGTCGAGGACGACACGACCATCCGGCTCGTGAACGCGGAGTTCGAGAAGTTCACCGGCCTGCCCCGCCGCGAGATCGAGGGGCGCCGGAGCTGGATCGAGTTCACGCCCCCCGACGAGCTGCTGCGGCTCAAGGAGTATCACGACCGGAGGCGCGAGAACCCCGACGCGGCCCCCCACCGCTACGAGCTCAAGGTGCGGGACGGCGAGGGGCGGATCCGGCACGTCCTGCTGAGCGTCGCCATGATCCCGGGCACCGGGCACAGCATCGCCTCCATGCTGGACATCACGGAGCGAAAGCAGGCAGAGGAGGGCCTCAAGAAGGCGAAGGAGGAGGCCGAGCGGGTCAACCGGGAACTCGAGGCCATCAACCGACAGCTCGAGGAGTCCATCGAGCGGGCCGGCATCATGGCCCAGGCCGCCGAAGCGGCCAACCGCGCGAAGTCGGAATTCCTGGCCAACATGAGCCACGAGATCCGCACGCCCATGAACGGCATCATCGGGTTCTCCACGCTGCTGCTGGAGACCGATCTCGACGGCGAGCAGCGCGAGTACGCCGAGGCCGTCAAGCTCTCGGCGGAGAACCTGCTGTCGCTCATCAACGACATCCTGGACTTCTCGAAGATCGAGGCGGGAAAACTCACCGTCGAGCCCATTCCCTTCGACCTGCGCACGACGGTGGAAAAGCTGGCCGATCTGCTGGCCGTGCGTGCCGACGAGAAGGGCCTGAGCCTGATCGTGCGGTACCTCTGCGGCCCCGTGCGCCGCGTGATCGGCGACCCGGGGCGCATCCGGCAGGTGCTGACCAACCTGGTGAGCAACGCCGTCAAGTTCACCGAGAAGGGCCACGTCATCATCCGCGTCGGCTGCGAGACGAAGCCCGACGGCCCGCCGGTGTTTCACTTCAGCGTGGAGGACACGGGGATCGGCATCCCCGAGGAGAAATTGGAGTACATCTTCGAGAAATTCACCCAGGCCGACGCGTCCACGACGCGCCGCTACGGCGGCACGGGCCTGGGCCTGGCCATCTCCAAGCAGCTCGTCGAGTGCATGGGCGGCTCGATCGGGGTGACGAGCCGGGAGGGGAAGGGCTCCACGTTCCGGTTCTCCCTGCCCATGGCGATCGATGAGGAGGCCGTTTCCCCGGTCGTCGAGGAGGCCGATCTCTCGGGCGTCCGGCTTCTCATCGTCGACGACCGGGAGATCAACCGCCGGACCCTGGAGGAACAGGTCGCAGGCTGGGGCATGCGCTACGCGAGCTGCCGCTCGAGCGACGAGGCCTACCGGATCCTGCTCGAGGGCCACGAGGCCGGGGACCCCTTCCGGATGGCCGTCATCGCCTACCACGACGAGCACAGCGCGAGCGAGGAGCTGGGCCGAAAAATCAAGCAGGATGAGCGCCTCCGGCCCACCGTGCTCATCATGATCGCCTCCATCGGCAAGCGCGGCGACGCCAGGCGGATGCAGGACGTGGGTTTCGCGGCCTACCTGGTCAAGCCGGTGCACCAGTCCATCCTGATGGACGCCCTGGCGACGGCCTGGAGCGCCGCCCTGAAGGGGCAGACCCTGCCGCTCATCACCCGGCACAGCCTCGCCGAGGCCCGCGCGGAGAAAAAGGCGCCCGGGCCTGCAGCGGTGGCGGCCGCGCGGGTGCGCGTGCTGGTGGCGGAGGACAACCCCGTGAACCAGAAACTGGCCGTCCGGATGCTCGAGAAGTTCGACCTGTCCGTGGACGTCGCGGCCAACGGCCGGGAAGTCCTCGAGAGGCTGGGGCAGGCCGCCTACGACCTCGTGTTCATGGACTGCCACATGCCCGAGATGGACGGCTACGAAGCCACGGCGTCGATCCGGCAGGCCGAGCGGGAAAGCGGAAGGCATCTCTCGATCGTCGCGATGACGGCCAACGCCATGCAGGGCGACCGGGAGAAGTGCCTCGCGGCCGGCATGGACGACTACATCACGAAGCCCATCCGCCGGGAGGCCATCGAGGAGATGCTCCGGAAGTGGGCGCCGGCGCAGAGATAGAAGGTAAGAAGGTAGGAAGATCAGAAAAGAAGGGCAAACGGAAAAGAAAGACAGCCGGGGTGAACGATGAAATTCAGCGAGATGGCGGAGACGATCGGGCTCGACGAGCAGGACTTTCGGGAGATGGCCGAACTGTTCGTCAGCGTCGGCGCGGCGGACCTCGACAAGCTGCGCGAGGCCTACGCAGCGCGAAACAGCCAGGGCGTCGTGATGTCGGCCCATTCCCTGAAGGGGGCTTCGGCCAACCTAGGGTTCAGCGACATCTGCGAGATCGCCCGGCGCGTCGAGGCGGATGCCCGGGCGCAGAAGCTCGACGGGGCCGGCGAGGCCATCGGGGAGCTCGAGCGGAAGCTCGCCGCGATCGCCGCGGCCCTCGGGCATCCCTGAACGCCTCGAGGGGGCTGCCCCCGGCCCCGGAAACGAAACTGCGAGACCCCCGGTCCGCGCCGGACCGGGGAGGGTTGACCGAATGAACGAACAGGCCGTGTCCATCCTGATCGCCGTCGACGATCCCGTTGAAAGCGGACTGCTGGCAACAACCCTCGCCGGCGCCGGGTACCGCCGCATCGAGGCCGTGACGAGCGGCCCCGGGGCCCTTGCCGCCCTGGAACGGGAGCCGTTTCCCATCGTGATCGCGTCGGCGGAGCCGGCCGGCCTGGACGGCTGCGAACTGTGCCGCGCCATCCGCGCCCGCGGGGCGGCCGCCTACGTCTATGTCCTGATTCTCGCACGGGGCAGGCGCAAGGCGCTCGTCCTGAAGGCGCTGGCGGCCGGTGCGGATGCCGTCCTGACCCGGCCCCTCGACCCGGCGGAACTGTCGGCCCGCATCGCGGCGGCGCGGCGGATCGTCGATCTCGAGCGGTCCCTGCGGCTGACGAACGAGGAAGTCCGCGCCCTGTCGATCCGTGACCCCCTCACGGGGGTCTTCAACCGGGTGTACCTCATGGAGCGCCTGCCGCAGGAGCTCAAGCGCTCCCGGCGTTACGGGCGCCCGCTGTCGCTGATCATGTGCGACATCGACCACTTCAAGACCGTCAACGACCGGCACGGGCACGGCACCGGCGATCGTGTCCTGAAGGATTTCGCGGGCCGGCTGGCCGGCTCGATCCGGATCGACATCGACTGGGCGGCCCGCTACGGCGGCGAGGAGTTCCTCATCGTCCTGCCGGAGACGGATCTCTCCCCGGCCTGCATCGTGGCGGAGCGGCTGCGGCGGCTCGTCGCGGAGACCCCCTTCGGGCTCAGGGACGGGGGGGTCCGCATCACGGCCAGCTTCGGGGTCGCCAGTTACCGGCCCGCGCTGCAGAGCGGGCGGGTCACCTTCGACCAGCTGATGGAGCAGGCCGACGCGTTCCTCTACCAGGCCAAGCGGGCGGGGCGCAACGCGGTGCGGGGTGCGGAGGCCCGGGACGCCGAAGCGAAAGGATGCACGGCATGAAGAAGAAAAAGATCCTCGTCGTCGACAACCACCCGATCATCCTCGAGTACATGTCCAAGCTCCTGAGCAAGGACGGGCACGAGGTCCGCACCTCCGAGGACGGCCTGCACGCCCTGGATCTGCTCGAGCACTGGCGGCCCGACGTCATCTTCGTGGACCTCATCATGCCGAACATCGACGGCCGGAAGCTCTGCCAGATCATCCGGGCCATGCCCGAGATGAAGGACACCTACCTCATCATCCTCTCGGCCGCGGCCGCCGAGGAGCAGAT
Organism: Syntrophaceae bacterium PtaB.Bin038; assembly: GCA_002067855.1. Lineage (GTDB taxonomy): Bacteria > Desulfobacterota > Syntrophia > Syntrophales > UBA2192 > UBA2192. Next base: position 265 of record MVQS01000027.1, on the reverse strand, counting down.
CGACTTCCGGGCCATCGGGGCCAACGCCTGCATCGCCAAGGGGCCCCTGGACAAGATGGGCCAGTACGTGGCCGCCGCGCTCCACGACGCCGAGCACCGCCGGACGCGGGAGGTGCAGGAACGGATCTTCGGGGTCGAGAATCTCTATTCGCGGCAGATCACGAAGGAGCTGCTCACCATCTGGAAGCATTTCGAGGTCGTGCTGGGCAGCCTCTCCGAGGGCATCCTCGAGATCACCCCGGGGGGCCGCATCGTCTACGCCAAC
>MVQS01000026.1 GCA_002067855.1 Syntrophaceae bacterium PtaB.Bin038 | reverse complement strand
GGGGGTCAACCCCTTCGGCGTGCTGCTCGTCATGCGGGAAGCCCTCACCAACGCGGTGCTCTACGGGAGCCGCCACGAGGAGGACTCGAAAATCCGCTACAGCCTGCGCCTCGCCGGCGGCACGCTCACCATGGAGGTGGAGGACGACGGCGACGGGTTCGACTGGAGGAGCCGCTCGGCGGACGTGCCCGACATCGCGTCGGAGTCCGGCCGGGGGATGGCGATCCTGTCGGCCTACGCCGCCGGCTATCGATACAACGAGAAAGGGAACCGGCTTGCCGTCTTCTGGCAGTGCCCGTGAGGGCTCGGTCCCGCCCGGGGCATCCGTTGCGCCCTTTCCATCAACAGGAGGACTCATGGAAGAAGCACTGAATCAGCCCAAGCAGACGCTCATCGCCCCGGGGAGGGACATCGTCGCCTCCTATGCCCAGGAGCTTCGGCGGACCCTCTGGACTCTCATCGAGGACGGGGTCACGGACGTGACGATCGACCTGGCCGGCGTGCAGATGATCGACTCCATCGGCCTCGGCGTGCTGATCGCGGCCCACAACTCGCTCAAGAAGAAACAGGGCCGGCTCGCCATCGTCCACGTCTCCAAGGAGATCTTGGGGCTGCTGAAGACGATGCGCCTCGACCGCCACTTCGACATCAAGGAATAACCCCGCGGGCCCCCGGCCCGCGCGAAGAGGGCTCGGGGGCCTCCGCCGTCCGGACCGCCGACGGCGGGGTGCGCCCGCGCGCAGCGCACCGGAGCGCGCAACCGGCACAGGGCAGGACCGCCCCGTTTTGGAGCCCGCAGTCGACAGCCGGCCGGAACGACCTGCGGTCGCCTCCGGCTGGGGGCGGCATGCCGTCGGCCTCTACCGCGCGAGCCCGAACCCGATTTCCCGCCCCTTCCCATCCCCCGGGCATCCCATCCTTCCCCTTGACAAATCCATCCCCTGGATGTAAGTAAGTGCATACTGACATGAACAGGGAACGAACACGGGAAAAGATCCTGGCCGCGGCGCTGAAGCTCTTCTCGCAGAGGGGCTTCCTGGGGGCCGCGACGCGTCAGATCGCCCGGGAGGCCGGGGTGGCCGAGGTGACCCTGTTCCGCCACTTCGGGTCGAAGGAGAAACTCTTCGAGGCGGTGATCCGGGGCCGCTCGTTCCTGCCGGCGATGAAGGGGCTCCTTCCGGGGCTGGAACAGGTCGGCTATGAAGAGGCCCTCCTGACGATCGCCCGCCGCTTCCTGGCGACCCTGGACGAGCGCAGCGACCTGATCCGGATCATGCTTTCCGAGCGGCATTCCTACCCGGCGGCAGTGAAGGACATCTTCCGGGGGATGCTCGGCGAGGTGTTCGCGCTGCTGGCCGGATACTTCCGGCGTATGCAGTGCGGCGGGACCCTGCGGGCGTTCGATCCCGACGAGGCCGCCCGGGCGTTCCTCGGGGCGCTCTTCGCCTACGTGCACGGCCTGGGCTTCTTCTTCGAGGACACGGCGGACCGCAGGCGGCGGGAGCGGTTCGCCGCCGAATTCGTCCGACTCTTTGTCGAGGGCACGCTGGAGCGGCGCACGCCCGGAGAGCAACGGGGAAAACCGGCGCGGCGGGGACGCGAGGCGAAGGCCGGGGCGCAACCGTCCGGTTCACGGACACGATAGTCGGGACGGGAGGAGGATGGCGTTGAAAAAGAAAAAGATCATCATCGGCGCGTTTGTCCTGCTGCTGCTCGGGACGGGGCTTGCGGTCTGGCTCGGCCAGCAGGGCATGAAGAAAGGCGGCCCCGCCCACTCGGGGACGATCGAGGCAGCCGTCCTTTCGAACCTGTCCTTCCAGGTCGGGGGAAAGGTCGCGAAGGTCCTCGTAACGGAGGGGCAGCGCGTGGAAAAGGACCAGCCGCTGGCGGAGCTCGACCGCAGCGAGTTCGAGGCGGCCCACGAGCAGGCCCGGGCCACCCTGGAGCGGGCGGAGAAGAACGCGGGACAGCTTGCCGCGGTCCTCGACGTCCAGCGCAAGACCCTCCCCGAAGACATCGTGCGGGCCGAGGCGGGCGTGGCAAGCGCGCGGGACGTGTTGACGGAGGCCCAGTCGAACAGGGAGCGCTACGATCAGCTCTACGCCCGGCAGGTGGTCTCGAAAAAGGAGTGGGAGGCGGTCAAGCTCAACCACGACACGGCGCGCTCGAGGCTGGCCGAGGCCGAGGCCGTGCTGCGGCAGGCGAGGGGCAACCTGGGCCGGATCGGCGCCACCGAGCGCGAGGCGGAGGCGGCCCGGGCCCAGGCGGCGGCGGCACGGGCCGCCCTCGAGCAGGCACGGATCCAGCTCGACCGCGCGACGCTGCGGGCCCCCTTCGCGGGGATCGTGACGAGCCGCAACATCGAGCCGGGAGAGGTCGTGACCCCGACGCGCCAGGCGATCAGCCTGTCCGATCTCTCCTCCGTCAAGGTCAAGATCTACGTCGGCGTGACGGAACTCGCGGGCGTGAAACCGGGGCAAAGGGCCGAGGTGAAGGTCGACAGCCTTCCGGGGAAGATCTTCGAGGGGACGGTCACGTTCATCTCGCCCGAGGGCGAGTTCACCCCCAAGATCATCCAGACGCAGAAGGAGCGCGTGAAACTCGTCTACCTCGT
>MVQS01000025.1 GCA_002067855.1 Syntrophaceae bacterium PtaB.Bin038 | reverse complement strand
CACGATCTCGTTGGTGCCCTCGGCGTGCAGCTCCATCGTCGCCTCGTTGTAGAACCGGAAGACGAGCTCCGTGCTGGCGCCCCGCAGGTTCCGGATCTGCATCTGGACGAGCACCCGGTCGTAGAGGAAGAAGTCCTTCCTGTACTCGCACATGGCGTTCTTCGTGATCAGGACCAGACCGTCGCGGATGGACTCGAGCCCGCCCGGCACGCACTCCTTCACCCAGAGGTCCCGGGTGACCCCCATGAGCGTGAAGAACTGCACGAAATACATGTGCTGCAGCAGGTTCGTGTCCCCGATCGTCACCGTCGAGCGGTATTCGTAGATCTTGCCCATGCCGGCCCCCTGCGTTCGGTTTCGTTGACGATGGTTCTACCAGCAAACCGGCGGGCCGGGCAACAAAAACCCGCCGCGTCCGCCCCCCGCCCCTCGAGCCCCCGTCTCGCCCGCCGGGGCGGCCGTCCCCTGCCGCATCATTTTGCAAAAAAAATGATTGACAAATAATAATCGCATATATATTATCCAAAAATTACGGCACCCCTTACGATGGAGTTCCCCATATCGATCGCATGATTGGGTTCGATGGCTCCCCCGTTTGATGAAGCTGTCAGATGCGGGGAGTTTTCTTTTCCGCAAAGGGGAGACGGGACACCTCAACAGGACAGGGAACCATGAAAACCGACATCCAAAAGGTCCGGAACATCGGCATCAGCGCCCACATCGATTCCGGCAAGACGACACTGACGGAGCGTATCCTCTTCTACACCAAGCGCATCCACGCGATCCACGACGTCAAGGGAAAGGACGGCGTCGGCGCCACGATGGACTCCATGGAGCTCGAGAAGGAGCGAGGAATCACGATCGCCTCGGCGGCCACCTTCTGCGAGTGGCGCGGCCACGAGATCAACATCATCGACACCCCCGGGCACGTGGACTTCACCATCGAGGTGGAGCGCTCCCTGCGGGTGCTCGACGGGGCGGTCCTCGTGCTGTGCTCCGTGGGCGGCGTGCAGTCCCAGTCCATCACCGTGGACCAGCAGATGAAGCGATACAAGGTTCCCGGCATCGCATTCATCAACAAGTGCGACCGCAGCGGGGCCGACCCGTACCGCGTGATCGCCCAGCTGAAGTCGAAGCTCGGCCACAACGCCGTGGCCCTGCAGATCCCCATCGGCCTGGAGATGAACTTCCAGGGCGTCGTCGACCTTGTCGACATGAAGGCCCTGTACTTCGACGGGGAGAACGGCGAGGTGGTGCGCGCCGGGGACATCCCCGCAGAGCTTCGCGAGGAAGCGGCGGCAAAGAGGGCGGAGATGATCGAGGCGGCGTCCATGTTCTCCGACGAACTCATGGAGGCGGCCCTCGAGGAGCGCGAGATCCCGCGGGAGCTGCTGATCGCGGCCCTGCGCGCGGGGACGATCCGCCGCGAGCTGACGCCGGTGCTCATGGGCTC
>MVQS01000024.1 GCA_002067855.1 Syntrophaceae bacterium PtaB.Bin038 | reverse complement strand
GGTGACGATCAGGCGCAGGATGTCCTCCAGGTACTTCTCGGACGTGATGGCCCGGCTGACCGTCAGCAGGGCGCTGATCACGCCCTCCGCCGAGCTTCCCCTGACCGGATCGGCCGGTTCTTTCTCTTTCTTCGTCGCTTTCCTCGGACTCATGGACTGTTGACCCCGCACAGCCGCGGGCGTCGCCGCACGGCGCGCATTCGATTTTTTTGCTTCCTATAGCACGGGCGGCGGAAATGCAACAGAAAAAGCGGGGTCGCTCAAGGCGTCGCGGGTTTGCCCTTCGGCTCGAGGAGCAGGCAGGGCGCGTCGGAGCTGAGCCGCACGACGGCGCAGGGAAGCTCCCGGGACTTGAAGCCCATGGCCCGGCAGCCGTAGGGGAGGGCCGGCTCGTGAGTGATGAAGAAGTGCCGGCATTCGAAGCAGTTGACCTTCGGGGCCGCCCCCGGACCGCTCGTCACCATTGCCGTTTCCCCCTCACGACCGCTTGCGGGATTCCCCGTTGAGAATTCGAAGGATTCATGGTAGTTGGCATCACGTGCGGATCGACCCTCCGGCGTCAGGATTCGCAAGTTCCGTGCCGGGCACTCTTTGAAAGGCGGAAGTTAAGAAGCGCGGAAGAGCAGAAGAGCGGAAATGTCTTGTGTCTTTTTCCGCTCTTCCTAACTTCCTCACTTCCGATCTTCACAGGCTCGAAGCCGCAGCAAGAACATAAGGGCAAGAAAGAAGAGGAACAACCATGGCCTTCGATAATCTACTCGTCACCGGCGGCTGCGGTTTCATCGGCAGCAACTTCATCCGCACCCTGCTCGAGAAGGCCGGCTTCGCCGGCCGGGTCGTCAACGTCGACAAGCTGACCTACGCCGGCAACCCCGAGAATTTGAGCGACCTCGAAAAACGCTTCCCCGGCCGCTACGTCTTCCTGCGTGAGGACATCTGCGGACTCGAGCGCATGGACGCGATCTTCACCGAGTACGGCATCGACGCCGTCTGCCATTTCGCGGCCGAGAGCCACGTGGACCGCTCCATCAAGCGGCCTGCCGAGTTCATCTTCACCAACATCGTGGGCACCTTCAACCTCCTCGAGGCGGCCCGCAACCACGCGGAGGGCTTCCGCCTCTTCCACCACGTGAGCACCGATGAGGTCTACGGCAGCCTCGGCAAGGAGGGCCTCTTCACCGAGACGACCCCCTACAAGCCCAACAGCCCCTACAGCGCCTCGAAGGCCTCCTCGGACCACCTGGTGCGGGCCTACTTCAAGACCTACGGGCTGCCCGTGACGATCTCGAACTGCTCCAACAACTACGGCCCCTGGCAGTTCCCCGAGAAGCTCATCCCCCTCATCACCCTCAACGCCCTGGAGGGCAAGCCCCTTCCCGTCTACGGCGACGGCAGGAACGTCCGCGACTGGCTCTACGTGGAGGACCACTGCGAGGCCATCTGGACGATCATGAACAAAGGGCGCCGCGGCGAGACCTACAACATCGGGGGCAACTCCGAGGAGGAGAACATCGCCGTCGTCCACGGCATTTGCGACATCCTCGACGAGATCCGCCCCCGGTCAGGCGCGGGCCCCCGGCGCGAGCTGATCACCTTCGTCAAGGACCGCCCCGGCCACGACTGGCGCTACGCCATCGACTCGAGCAAGCTGCAGTCGGAGCTCGGCTGGGCCCCCCGCGAATCCTTCCGCACGGGCCTGCGCAAGACGATCCGATGGTACCTGGAGAACAGCCAGTGGGTCTCCCGCGTCCAAAGCGGCGAGTACCTCAAGTGGATCGACGAGCACTACGGATCCGGCGGGAAATAGATGCCAAATTTTTGCATCCTTCCCGTTGAATTGTCCCGGGAATTGTTGTAATAGTATCGCTTGCGAACTCATCCGCATGGGTTTTCCAACCGGCCAGAAGGGGGAGACATCTTGGGGAAGGTCCGGATTGCCATCGTCGGCGTAGGGAATTGCGCCTCTTCGCTGATCCAGGGAATCGAGTACTACCGCAACAAATCACCGAAAGACCTGAT
>MVQS01000023.1 GCA_002067855.1 Syntrophaceae bacterium PtaB.Bin038 | reverse complement strand
CAGGCTGCGCTCGACCAGATCCGGCCCAGCCTCCAGCGTGACGGGGGGGATGTGGAACTGGTGGATGTGACCGGGGACGGCATCGTGAAGGTGAAGCTCACGGGCCGCTGCCACGGCTGCCCCATGTCCCAGATGACCCTGAAGATGGGTATCGAGCGGCTGTTGAAGACGAACGTCCCGGAGGTGAAGGCCGTCGAGTCCGTGTAGGCGGCCCGCAACCCGGCAAGCGAATCTTTACACGAAGGAGTTTCTGGAAATGGCCTACGTCATCAGCGATGAGTGCATCGCCTGCGGGAGCTGCGAGGAAGAGTGCCCCGTCGAGGCGATCAGCGAGGGCGACGACAAGTACGTCATCGATCCGAACCTCTGCACCAATTGCGGGGCCTGTGCGGATGTCTGCCCCGTCGAGGCGATCAGCCCCGGCGACGAGGAATAGCTCCGCCGCTCCGGCCGTTTTGAGACGAGGGGAAGGGCGCGTGCTCCCCCTCTTTCTTTTTTTGGGCCTCAACCCCGGTGGGAAGGAAGCCCGGCTTGTCCCGGGAGGATGACCGATCGGCCATGGCGGGAAGGTTCATCACCTTTGAGGGCGTCGAAGGGTCCGGAAAAACGACCCAGATCCGGCTCGCGGGGGAATTCCTGCGGGCAAGGGGCCTCGCGGTCGTCACGACCCAGGAGCCCGGCGGCACGCCGCTGGGGGAGCGGATTCGGGAGATCCTGCTCAACTCCGGGGGGGTCGACATCTCGGGCGAGGCCGAGCTGCTTCTTTTCGCCGCGGCCCGCGCCCAGCACGTCGACACCGTGATCCGCCCGGCCCTGGAACAGGGCAGGGTCGTTCTCTGCGACCGCTTTTCCGACGCCACGATCGCCTACCAGGCCTACGGGCGGGGGCTGCCCCTGGAGCCCGTGCGCGGGATCTGCCGCTTCGCCTCACGGGGGCTTGTGCCTCACCTCACTCTCCTGTTCGATCTGCCCGTCGAGGCGGGGCTCGAGAGGGCCTTCCGCCGCATCGCCGGCCGCGAGGGGGGTCTCCGTGAGGACCGTTTCGAGCGGGAGCACCTCGATTTCCACCGGCGCATCCGCGAGGGCTACCTCGCCATCGCCCGGCAGGAGCCGGGCCGGGTCAGGGTCCTCGACGCCTCGCAGGGCATCGAGCCCACGCGGGAGGCGGTCCAATCCGTTCTTTCGGCGTTCCTGGGAGTGTGAACCATGTCGTTTGCGGACCTCTGCGGCCAGGATGGACCCATCGACGTCCTGAAGCGCGCCGTGGAGAAGCGGCGTGTCCCCCACGCCTTTCTCTTCTACGGGGCCGAGGGCGTCGGGAAGCGCACCGCCGCGCTCGTCCTTGCCAAGGCCCTCAACTGCGAAGCGGGGGGCGCCGACGCCTGCGATGCCTGCCTGTCCTGCCGCAAGATCGACAGGGGCAACCACCCGGATTGCATCGTGATCGAGCCCGAGGGGCAATTCATCAAGGTGGCCGACATCAAGGAACTGCAGGAGCGGATGAGGTTCCGTCCCCTCGAGGGGGCGCGGCGCGTCGTGATCATCGACGACGCCGAGCGCATGAACGCCACGTCGGCCAACTCCCTGCTCAAGACCCTGGAGGAGCCGTCGGCCGTCAACGTCTTCCTCCTCGTCTCGTCGCGCCCGCACATGCTGCCCATGACGATCCTGTCGCGCTGCCACCGACTGCGATTCAACCCCGTGCCGCGCGACGCGATCGCCGCCTTCCTGATGAGAGAGCACGGCCTTGCGCCCGACAGGGCCCTGATTCTGGCCTCGTCCTCCGGGGGGAGCATCGGCCGGGCCCTCAGCCTGCACCGGGGGGACTACCTCGCCCTGCGGGACGGCATCCTGGACCGGATCGCGCGGGGGAGCCTCGATCCCCCGGGGTGCCTCGAACTGGCGGGGCACCTGGCAGGGGAAAAGGAGGAGATCCTCGAGGCCCTCGACGTCCTGAAATCCTGGTACCGGGACCTGCTCGTCTTCCGGGAAACGGGCGGCGCCGGGACGCTCGTGCACCACGACCGGGCGGCCGACATCGGCCGCCTCGCATCCGCGATGAGCGGGGAGTCGCTCCTGGGGGCCTTCCAGACGATCCGCGCGGCCGCCGAGGCCATCGAGCGCAATGCGAATAAAGCATTGACTTTGGAGACGATGGTCTTTACATTGTTTGCCGACAAGGCCAATTTCGTTGAGGATTCCCGCCGCGGCCCCCGCGCCGCAGGGTCGGGAAGGTGAGTTCGACGTGAGACATATCGTAGGCGTCCGGGCGGAGAAGGAGGGAAGGGTCCTCAACTACCAGACATCGGACGGGACCCTGAAGAAGAGCGACACGGTCATCGTCAACGCGGAAAACGGGCTTTGCGTGGGGGTGGTGGCGACGGAGAGCAGGGCCGTCCCCCTGCACCTGCTGCCGACGGACATCCGG
>MVQS01000022.1 GCA_002067855.1 Syntrophaceae bacterium PtaB.Bin038 | reverse complement strand
TCGTCCCCAGGCCGATGGGGCCCCGGTCGACCACGAGAACCGACGCCCCTTCCTGCTGCGCGGCGCAGGCGGCCGTGAGCCCCGCAAGTCCCGCACCGATGATGATGACCCGTCCGTCCATGCGTCCGCAACGATCCTTTCGGCAATGCCTTTTCTTTCTACAGGAGTTCCCCGGGGCCGTCAATCGGGCACGGATGGTGCTGCACGCCATGCACGGTAAAGACGGAGGGCTAGCTCTTCGATGGACGGGCCGCGTTCCAGCTTGTCCCGCCACGGCGCGGGGATCGCCTCGACGCCGAGAAAGGCCCCGGACAGGGCGCCTGCCATGGCGCCCACGGTGTCCCGGTCCCCGGGCTCGAGGACGGCGCAGAGCAGGCACTCGCGAAAAGACCCCGGGTGGAGGAGAAATGCGTAGAGGGCAAAGGGCAGGGACTCGTCCACGGCGACGGACCGGCCGAGCCTCGTTGCGGCCTCCCCCGGCGGGATGCCCTTCTGCAGCAGTTCGCGAACGAGACGGATCTTCCCCCGAAAGGCGTTCGTCCGCGAAAACGCGATGAGCGCCTCCAGGAATTCCGCGCGCGGGAATTCCACGGCCGCATCGCGCCTCACGGCCATGGCCACCGCCTTGGCCATGAGAGCGGCCCCGTCGATGCCCACGGGATGCGCATGGGTCACGGCCGCCGAGGCGGCGGCGCGCTCGTACAGGTCGGCGTCATCCTGGAAAAAGAGCCCCGCGGGTGCAATGCGCATGGCAGCCCCGTTTCCCAGGGATCCCTTCCCTCCGAAAAGCGTCCGTGCCGCCTCCGCGTAGCTCACCCCCGTCGACTGCACGGCGGCAAAGACCGTCGGCGGGCCGGAGGCATATCCCCGCCAGGGCTCCCTCTCGTAGTGGAGCCGGAAGGTATCGCCCAGATGCGCGGGGTCGATGGCCCTTCTGGCGCAGATCGACTCGGCCAGGGCAAGGGTCATGGCCGTGTCGTCCGTCCAGGTCAGGACGTCGCGGGAGTCGATCGCGGCCAGAAGTCGGTCCCGTTCCGGGCACCGGAAGGCCATTTCCCCAACGGCATCGCCCAGTGCGCAGCCCACAAGGGAACCGACAAACTTCGACAGAAGCCCCTCCATGGGCTGCCCCCTATTCGTATCCCCTGTCCCGCAGGTCTTCCCTCGCGGGGATCCCCGCGCGTCCGCCCAGCCTCGTCGCCACCTGCGCCGCCGCCCAGGCCGCCAGATCGAAGCTCTTCCCGGGGTCCCACCCGCGGGCGAGGCCATAGGCCAGCCCGGCATGAAAGACGTCGCCGCACCCCGTCGTGTCCACGGCCTCGACGGCG
>MVQS01000021.1 GCA_002067855.1 Syntrophaceae bacterium PtaB.Bin038 | reverse complement strand
CGTCGTGGCCAACGAGGTGCGCAATCTCGCGCTGCGCGCCACCGAGTCGGCCCGGAACACCTCCGAGCTGATCGAGGACATTGTGAGCAAGGTGCGCGACGGGGAGCGGCTGTCCCAGGCCACCCGCAGCGATTTCAACGAGGTGACATCCGCCGCATCCAAAGTAGTGGCCCTCATGGCCGAAATCGCCGCGGCCTCCCAGGAGCAGTCCCAGGGGATCGGTCAGATCAACAAGGCCGTCAACGAGATGAGCCAGGTCACCCAGAAGAACGCCGCCGCCGCCGAAGAGCTGGCCTCCACGATGTCCATGTTCCGGACGGAGGGGCGCACGGCCGAAGTCTTCCATCCCGGCGAAGGGGACCGGGCCTGAGCACAGAACGGACCGGATGAAAAAGGGCTGGGGACGATTCCCCCCCAGCCCTCGTTCACGGTCCCACATCCCCCGCTACCCCGCCTTGGCCTTCCTTCCCGTCACGCAGCTCCGCAGGGCCCGCCGGAGAGCCCGCGCCGCGTGCAGCGCGCAGTGGCGGTCCGGCCCCGGCATCCCGCCCAGCTCCTCGATGATGGCGCTCTGCGTGATCCGAAGGCACTCCCGGAGAGTACGTCCCTTTGCAAGCGCCACGGCCGCCGCGACGGAGGCATGCGTCGGCAGGCACCCCGTGGTCTGGAACGTGGCCTCCTCGATGCGGCCGTCCCGGAGCCGCAGCCACACCTCCACAACGTCCCCGCAGTCCGTGTCCGTGAGCTTCCCGTATCCGTCGTGCTTCTCCAGGGGCCTTGCGTTGTCGAGGCTCGTCCCGTAGTCGATGAGCCTCTCCGAGTAGTTCGTCCCCGTGGCGGCAAAGAGCTTCCTGAGGATCTCGAGCGTGATGTCCCTGTCTTCCTTCATGCGCCGCACCGCGCCGCCCGTTCCCCGGGGAAGAGCCCGGCGGGTCTTTGATTGAATTCCGCGGCGACAGACCCTATAATCCGCGGCGGGGGATCCTGTCAAACCGTTTCTCCGCAGCGGCGATGCGGCAGCGACGGTGTCCACGGAGGACGACATG
>MVQS01000020.1 GCA_002067855.1 Syntrophaceae bacterium PtaB.Bin038 | reverse complement strand
TCGTTCGGTCCAGGTCATGCTGGGGCACACGGACATCTCGACGACGCAGATCTACACCCACGTGACCCGGGAGAGGCTGAAGGAGATTCACAGAAGGTTTCATCCGCGAGGATGAAACAGGCGAAAGGCTGAAGGCTGAATGCAATGAGGATCCGGGAATCTCTTGGCCATAAGCCCTCAGGCACCAACACAAAACACATGAGACGGACAACGAAACGGTAAGACGGCAAACAGGCAGACATGGACTACTACAAGAAGGACGAGCGGAGGGAACGCAGGCAGCGCAGGGAAAAGACGGGTCGCCCGACCCTGCTCGCGGCGGCCGCAGGGATCGGTGTTCTGGTCCTCGTCGGGATCGGTCTTGTGATCGCTTTCTACGGCGAGATTTTCACCGCGAAGGGGATCAAGGGGTTCGTCAGGGTCACCGTGCTCGGAAAGGCCCCCGCGTTCCACTACCTGGACATCGAGCGAAACGGCAAGGACGAACGAATCGCCGCCGGCGAAGCCTTCACGATCACCTACCGCGACGAGTTCATCATCAAGAAGGTCTCCACCGATTCCCTCTTCGAAAAGGACATCACCGTCGACGTGGACGGCCTGGGCGGGACGAGCGATCTCAAGGTCCTCCTCAAGGCCGTCGAGCTGGTGGACGCGGCGATGGCCGCATCGGTGAAAGAGCCCCTGCGAGGCAAGCCCCTGCCGCAGTCCGCAATCCGGATCCGCTACAACCAGCAGGAGATCGGCACCGTGCCCGTTCGCATCGAACTCACGCCGCAGGACTGGCTGCGGTTCGCCAGGAACCCCGCAAACGCGAAGTGGCAGGCGCAGGCGCTCGAGAAGGCCCTCGCCATGAACCCGGACGACACGGCCCTCCGCAAGACACTCGCCGAGCAGTATCTCGAATCCGGGAAGATCGACCCGGCCATTGCCCAGTACCGAGCGGTCCTTGCCCGCAAGCCGGACGACATGACGGCCCTGTCGGGGCTATCGCGCTGCTACGTCGAGAAAAAGGACTACGCGAAGGCCCTCCCTCTGACGAGGCGGATCACGGAGCTCAACCCCAGGGATGCGGGGGCCCACGCCATTGCAGGCTTCCTCTACGGGAAGATGGGCAAGTGGAACGAGGCCGTCACGCATTACGAAAACTCGCTGAAGCTCAAGCCCGACGATGCCATGGTTCACTTCAGCCTGGGCGGGGCCTATGAGAAGACGGGAAAACTCGCCCCGGCCATCAAGGCGTACGAGGCTGCCCACAGGCGGATGCCCAACGACCAGCGGGTCACGCAGGCCCTTGCCGATGCCTACCGGAAGGGCGGCATGGAACAGGAAGCGGCGAAGCTCTACGCCACGCTGGCCAGGAAGAACACAAAGGACCCCAATGCCTATGCCGCGCTCGCCCAGGCCCACGGCAAGAAGGGCCAGGTGAAGGAGGAAATAGACAACTACAGGAAGGCCATCGCCGTCCAGCCGAAGGACCCTATCCTGCACTACAACCTCGGGGTCGCCTACGACAAGGTCAAGCGCCACAAGGAAGCGCTTGCGGAGTACGAGAAGGCGCTTCAGCTCAAACCCGACGATCAGGACGCGGCGGCCCGGATCTCGGAGCAC
>MVQS01000019.1 GCA_002067855.1 Syntrophaceae bacterium PtaB.Bin038 | reverse complement strand
GATCAAAGTCCTGGCGAGGGGGGAGTTTGCGGAACCTTCTTTAGCCCATCCCCGGCCCGTTGTCAAATGAGGATGCGGCCGCTTTTCCTTGATCGCCGCACACGATCGGGGTATATAGGGCGCGGCCCCCGGGCGGACCGAGTCGGCCGATCACGGATCGAGGGGGAACGCGATGATCCAGACGCGAATCACCGGGATGTTCGGAATCCGGCACCCCATCCTCTGCGGGGCCATGATGTGGCTGTGCAAGCCGCCGCTGTGCGCGGCCGTCTCAGAGGCGGGCGGCATGGGGAACCTCACGGCGGCCAACTACGAGACGGAGGATGCCTTCCGGGCGGCCCTCGCCGAGGTCCGGAAACTCACCTCTAAGCCCTTCATGGTCAACGTGACGATCCTGCCGTCGGTGCGCATCTCCGGGGCCCATCACAAGATGTATCTCCGGGTCTGCGCGGAGGAACGGGTGGCGGGCGTCGAGATCTCCGGCGCCCCCATCGACAGGGCCTGCGGCCCGGAGTTCATGGACATGCTGCGCAGGGCGGGGGTCCGGATGTTTCACAAGGTGGGTTCCGTTCGCCATGCCCTCCACGCCCAGCAGGCGGGATACGACGGGGTCTACGCGGCGGGCATCGAGGAAGGGGGGCACCCGCTCGACGACGACGTGACGACCATGGTCCTCACCCCGCGCGTCGCCGAGAGCGTGTCGATCCCCGTGGTAACCGCCGGGGGCGTGGCCGACGGCCGCTCGCTGGCGGCGGCCCTCATGCTCGGGGCCGAGGGAATCATGATGGCCACCCGCTTCATGGCCACGAAGGAGTGCCCGGTCCACGACAACATCAAGCGGGAGATCGTCCGACGGCAGGAGCAGGACACGACGCTCATCTGCAAGTCCATCCACCTGCAGGCCCGGGCGCTGCGGAACAGGAACGTGGAGGAGATCCTCGCCATCGAGAAGCGGGGAGGCGGCTTCGAGGAGATCCTTCCTCTCATCATGGGCAGGCGGATCAGCGAGGCCTGGGACACGGGC
>MVQS01000018.1 GCA_002067855.1 Syntrophaceae bacterium PtaB.Bin038 | reverse complement strand
GGGGCGCCAGGCGGGCAGCCGATGGCCAAGCAAGGTGTCCGACAGGATGCCGAAGTACGTGTCCACGGTGCTGCGTGCAACGGCCGCTTCCCGCGCGATATTCTGGGCATTCACCATTTGCCCGTTGATCTGGCCGGCAACGGCAAGAAAGCGAACGAAGGGCGGGACGTTGCGGATCAGTCCCTCTGCCTGAAGCTCCTCTTTCAAGTAGGTGTTCACATAGGCCGCGAGGATGTCCGGCGCCGTTTCGGGCTCGTTGTGAACGAAAGGCAGCAACCCCCAGTCCAATGCTCGACCGAGATCGAATGCCGCCCCCAGCTCGGCAGCCGAGAAACTCTCCATGGACAAGGTCAGGGCGCGACCGGCGAGGAGATTGGCCCCGCCCCTTCGGAGCTTACGGGCGGAGGAGCCGCAGAGGGCAAAGCGCCACCGCTTCGTCTCCATGAGACGATGAACCTCGTCCAGCAGGGCGGGCACTTTCTGAACCTCATCCAGTACGACCCAGGAGCCGGCAGGCCGAGGACCGACCAGGGCCTCCAAACGGTGGGGATCCCGGGAAAGCTCGAGAAAAAGGGAGGCATCCAGGAGATCCAGGCGGAAGGCATCGGGCAGCACCTGCTGCAGCCACGTGCTTTTCCCCGAACCACGAGGGCCAAAAAGAAAGAAGGAACGGTCGGGCCGTTGGAGGAGACGGGGAATGACGGCAGGTTGTGGCATGTGCACTATGCCTTGCATGTTGTAATATTGCAATGCATATTTACATTATGCTATGCAGCAGCGTCAAGCTCTTTTTCATCGCCGCGCGGCCGGTTCTTCACGTATTCTTCAATAAGAGGGCATGGCGCTTCGCTGCAGGAAAGGGTTCCTCTATTTTGTCAAGGACGGGTAGTCGGTATAGCCCCGGGGTCCCGGTGTGTAGAAGGTGGACATATCCCACGCGTTCACGGCTGCCCTGGTTCGCCATCGCTCCACCAGGTCGGGATTGGCAAGAAAGGGCCGCCCCACGGCGATGAGATCGCATTTGCCGGCGGCCAGGTCGCCCTCGGCGCGCGCGTCATCGTAGCCGCCGGAGAGGATCAGCGTGCGCGTGAAGAGCCTGCGGAATGCCGCCTTCATCGCATCGGGCACCGGCGGCGCACCCATGGACGAGTGATCCACGAGGTGGACATACACCAGGCCGCGGGCGTCGAGCTGTTGCGCCAGGTAGGTGTAGTCCGCCTCCATCGCGTCGTACAGCGGCATGTCGTTG
>MVQS01000017.1 GCA_002067855.1 Syntrophaceae bacterium PtaB.Bin038 | reverse complement strand
AGGCACGCGGCCGATGCCGTCCGGGGTCCGGGGTTGCACACGAAGAGTCGCCTGGGCATTCGGATCGTTTCCTCCGCTTTCTCTTAGGGGTTCGTCGGTTCATCCGCCGCGCCGGACACGTAATCCATCAGGGGGGTCCCCGTGACGCGCTGCAGGCGCAGGATGAAATACTGGTAGTTGTAGGTCGCGTCGGCCATGAGCTTCTGAGCCGAGATGAGCAGGTTATTGGCGTCGATGACGTCGAGGCTGCTCGCGAGGCCGAACTCGAACTGCTTCGCCACGGCGCGGATGTTGTCCTCGGCATAGGCGAGCTGGTCCTGGGCGGACTTGTAGATCCCCTTCTGGGCAAGGAGGTCGAGCCAGGTGTTCTCCACCTCCACGCTGACGGACTTCAGGAAGTCCCGGTACTGGAACTCGGCCTGACGGTGCTTCGATTCCGACTCCCGCACTTCCGCACGCCGGAGCCCGCCCTCGAAAATCGGGAAGTTGAGCGTCACGGCCCCGTAGGCGCTCTCCCGGTTGTACGAGGCCGTCTCGGGGCTCTGCTCCGTCGAGGTGTACACGCCGGCCACGTTCACCGAGGGCCAGTAGGCGCCCCGGCTCACCCCGATCTGCTTCTCCGCGATCCGGACCTCAGTCTCGGCGCTCTTGACGTCCGGCCGCCGCTTGAGGGCCCTGTCCTTCAGCGCCTCGAGCCCCGCCGCTTCCCGCTCCGTGACGGGCACCTCGCGGATCTGGAAATCCCTCTCGATCCCGACGAGGCGCGCCAGGAACACCCGCGTGCTCTCGTAGGCGTTGCGGGCCTTGATCTGGTCCGAAAGGGCCCCCGACAGCTCGCCCTCCGCCCTCAGGACGGTGGTCTTCGTGATCTCCCCGGCCTTGAGGCGCGTCCGGGCGGCCTCGCGGTACTTGGACAGCCTCTCCACGTTCGAGTCGGCGATCTCGAGCGCCTTGCAGGCCTTCATGAACTCGAAGTAGGCGAGCGAGACGGCCAGGAGGAATTCCTCCCGGAAGCTCTGGAAGTCGTACCGGCTCTTCTCCACGTTGTCCCTGGACAGCGAGTAGGAGATAAACTCCCTGCCGCTGAGCGACAGGGTCTCGTCGATCCTCGCCCCCCACACGCTCTGCCTGTCGGGCTGTATGAGGGCGTTCGAGGCGTTTCGCTTCTCGTCGGTGTAGTTCGTGTGGGTCCCGAAGGCCGTCGCCTTCGGCAGCAGCGCCGC
>MVQS01000016.1 GCA_002067855.1 Syntrophaceae bacterium PtaB.Bin038 | reverse complement strand
CCGGCCGGGTCAGCCCCGAGGATCCGGGCCGCCTCGCCGTTGACTGCGGCGATCGTCCCCGTGCGGTCCACCGTGAGGATGCCGATGGGCGAGCTTTCCAGGATGCTCTTGTTGAGGTTCCGCTCCGCCATGAGCTGGTCGTGGGAGCGGCTGTTCTCGATGATGATGCTCGCCTGGTTGGCGAAGATGGTGAAGGCCTCGATCTCCGACTTCGAGATCGGGTCCCCGTCGCGGGGCCGGTTGACGCCCATGCAACCGATGATCTTCCCCTTCACGGTCAGCGGGGCGTAGACGATGCTGCCCCGCCTGAGCTTCTCCGTGATGCGGCGATCGATGGCGGTCGCGCGGGGATCGCCGAGGGAATCCTCGAAGTGGACCGCCTCGCCGCTTTTGACGACCCGCGTCTCGATGCAGTCGTGCCGCTCCATGTGAAAGGGCCTGCGGTAGGCGCGCTTCTCGTTCTCGTCGCCGAAGCCCCGCACCATGCGGCAGTCGAGGTGCTCGCCGTCCTCGTTGATGAGAAAGAGGCAGGAGGCCGAGAAGCCCAGGTCCTTCTCGGCGCTCTCGAGGATGGAGCGCAGGATCTCGTCGAGGCCGACCTGCTGCGTCAGCAGGGTCGACAGCCGGAAAATGGCGGCAATCGTCCTGTTTTTTGCCTCCAGGTCCTTGCTCTTTGGACTCATCGTTCCTCCCGCGATGAACAAAAAACCCCGCTCCCTTGCGGAAAGCGGGGCTTCGACCGTCGTCGCGGCAGGGGCCTCTCCCCCGGTGTCGAGACACGTTCAGCCCGGGCAGGGGCTGCAGGATTTTCGACCGCCCCGTGCCTGTGCTGCGCTCAACCTCACACCTGCGTGGTGAGGAAGATCTGAAGCGACATCTGGTTGATCTGGTCCTGCATCTCCTCGATCTGGTCGATATGCTTGTCCTCGTCGGCGAGGATCTTCTCGAGAATCTGCCGGGTCGCGAAGTCCTTGACCTCGCCGGCCAGAACGATGGCCTCGTTGTAGGCCTTGACAGCCATCATCTCGAGGCCCCGGTCGCCGGCCAGCTGCTTGGGCACGTCGGCGCCGATCATCATCTTGTTGAGCTTGCTCACCGTGGGGGTCCCCTCCAGGAATAGGATGCGCCCGATGAGCGTCTCGGCGTGCTTCATCTCGTCGATGGCACGCTTCTCAAACGCCTCGTGAAGCTTCTTGTAGCCCCAGGCCTCGGCCATTTCGGAGTGGACCATGTACTGGTTGATGGCGGTCAATTCATCGGCCAGCAGGGAATTCAACGTCTCCAGCAGTTTCGGGTCACCTTTCATATCTGTCCTCCTTCACGAAGATAATGGGTGAAATTGACGCT
>MVQS01000015.1 GCA_002067855.1 Syntrophaceae bacterium PtaB.Bin038 | reverse complement strand
CTCTACAAGGTCTGGGCCATCCTCTTCCTGGCGGCGGCCATGCTGGCGGCCATCTACTTCGGCATCGCCACGCCCTCGGAGATCGCCGGCGTGGGCTGCTTCCTCGCCCTGGTGATCGGGTTCGCCTACCGCAGGCTATCCTGGGAGGCCCTCAAGGGAGCCTTCCTGAGCACCTGCCGCATCACCTGCTTCATCGGGTGGATCCTGGTGGCCGCCACGGTGTTCGGCTACATCCTGTCGTTCCTGCAGCTGCCGCAGCAGCTCTCGGAGTGGCTCGTCGCGCAGTCGGCCTCGCCGTATCTCGTGATCCTCGGCATCAACGTCCTGCTCATCTTCCTGGGCTGCATCATGGACCCGGCGGGGATCCTGCTGGTGACGATCCCGATCCTCGTGCCCGTCATCAAGGCCCTGGGGTTCGACCCCGTCTGGTTCGGCGTGATGTTCGTGGTGAACATGGAGCTGGCGCAGATCACCCCGCCCCTGGGGCTCAACCTCTTTATCATCAAGAGCATCGCCCCGCCGGAGGTGACCCTGAAGGACATCCTCATCGGCGCCTGGCCGTTCATGATCCTCGATCTCATCGGCCTGGCCCTGGTGATCATCTTCCCGCAGATCATCCTGTGGCTCCCCTCGACGATGCTGCGGGGGTAAGAGGAAGACGCGGGGGAACGAAACGGCTCTCTTCATTCAGTGCAAGCGGGGCTTGCCTTCCCAAAGACCCTGACCCCGTCTCAGACCCCGGTGCCGGCACCTCTCTCCTGCGGCCGGAACGGGAAAAGGCAAGCCCCGCTCCCCCCTTGCCGGGGGCGTCGAGCCGCGGCCGCAAGATCGCCCTTGTCACGGCCCGGGGCGGTCTGCTACCCTATCCTGCGACAGCATGGGAAGGTTCCCGCGTCCGACCGCCACTCGAGAGAAGGGATGCCATGAAATACAACCCCGCCGTGCTCAGCTACTTCTTCCAGCGGGAGAGCACGAAGCGAAACGTCCGCCAGCTCCTCAAATTTCTTCTCGTCCTGACGGTCCTGGTCGTCGTCTACAGCGTTCTCTTCCACTTCATCATGGAAGCCGAGGGCAAGCACCACTCTTGGCTCACCGGCGTGTACTGGACCCTCACGGTCATGTCCACCCTGGGGTTCGGCGACATCACCTTCCAGACCGACCTGGGAAGGGCCTTCTCCATCGTGGTGCTGCTCTCGGGGATGATCTTCCTGCTCACCCTGCTTCCCTTCATGTTCATCAAGTTCTTCTATGCCCCCTGGATCGAGGCCGAGTCGCGAAAGCGCGCGCCCCGCGAGCTGCCGCCCGATACGCGCGGCCACGTGATCCTCACCGGCTACGACCCGGTCACCATGGCCCTCATCCGCAAGCTCGACGACCACAGGGTCGACTACGTCCTCATCGAAAGCGATTTCAAGCGCGCCCTGGAGCTCTACGACATGGGCGTCAGGGTGGCCGTGGGGGACGTGGACGACCCCGAAACCTATCGAAGGCTGCGCGTCGATCAGGCGGCGCTCGTGGCCGCCACCAACCGCGACGAGATCAACACGAACATCGCCTTCACCGTCCGCGAGCTCAGCGCGGGCGTGCCCATCCTCACCACCGCCGACTCGCCCTACTCCGAGGACATCCTGCAGATGGCGGGCAGCACGAAGGTGCTGCTGCTCTACGAGATCCTCGGACGGTCCCTCGCGGCGTGGACCGTGGGCGGCGACTGCCGGGCCAACATCATCAGCCGCTTCGACCGTCTCATCATCGCCGAGTTCGCCGCCATGGGCACCCCGCTGGTGGGCAAGACGCTGGCCGAGAGCAAGCTGCGCGAGAGCTTCGGCGTCAACGTCGTGGGCATCTGGGACCGCGGCCGTTTTTCGATCCCCCACGCCGACACCCGGATCGAGCGGACGACCGTGCTCGTCCTGGCGGGCTCCGAGGAGAACCTGGCGGCCTACGACGAGATCTACTCCTTTTACCACATCTGCAAGCTGAGCTCGGACCCGATCCTGATCGTGGGCAGCGGCCGCGTCGGCGACACCATCGCCAGGAAGTTCCAGGAGCGGGAGAGCCCCTACCTCGTGATCGAGAAAAACCCCAAGCGGCTGCAGGACGAGCGGCACTACGTCGTGGGCGACGCCGCCGACATCCGAACGCTGCAGCGGGCCTGGATCGAGAAGGCCCCGGCCGCCCTGATCACCACCCACGACGACGCCACGAACATCTACCTCACCAAGTACCTCCGGAGCCTGAGGCCGGACATGCAGATCCTCAGCCGGGCCAACCTGGAGCGCAACGTCTCGACGCTGCACCGCGCAGGGGCCGACTTCGTCATGTCCTTGGCCACCCTCGGGGCCGACGCCATCTACAACT
>MVQS01000014.1 GCA_002067855.1 Syntrophaceae bacterium PtaB.Bin038 | reverse complement strand
CGTGGTACTCCAGGAGCTGAACGTCCGGATCGGGATCCTGCTGGACGAACTTAAAAAGGGTGCCGAGCAGGCGAAGGCGCAGGCCAAGGGGATCGAGGGCACGTTCCGGTCCCTGAAGTCGGCGCTCGTCTCGCTCGGCGTTTTCGCGTTCATGAAGTCGGCCGTGGCCGAATTCCTGGAGGCGGACCGCGTCTCGGCGAACCTCGCGCTCCGCATCCGGGCGCTCGGGGGCGACTTCGCGAGGAACAAGAAGGCGGCCGACGACTTCGCGACCTCCATGAGCCGGCTGAGCGGGATCGAGGACGACGAGCTGAAGAAGAGCATGAACAGCCTGCTCGACCAGACGCACGACCTCGAGGCGTCGATGTCGCTCATGACCGACGCGATGGACCTGGCCAAGGGCACGGGCATGGACCTGAAGCAGGCGACCGACCTCGTCGGCCAGGCCTATGCCGGGAACCGGATGGCGCTCATGCAGCTCGGCAGGACGTTCGGGGTCTCACGCGAGCAATCCGCCGACTTCGGGACGGTCATGAAGGCCATGCGGGCCCAGGTCCAGGGGGCGGCAACCGACCAGCGCCGGCTCGACGTGCAGATCGGTCAGGGCGCCACGGTCTGGCTGGACTTCAAGGAGAACATCGGGCAGGCCCTGTCAGGGTTCGTCGGGCTGGTGGGCCGCGGGATCAGGCCGACCATCGAGTTCCTCGGGAACCTGAAGGTCGTCCAGGACCAGGTGCTCGGCGGCCTCTACAAGCTGGCCGGAAACCTGCGCTCGATCTTCACGCTCGGGTTCAAGGGCTGGGCGGCCGAGAACAAGCGCATCATTGACGATGCCGTCGGCAAGAGCCAGGCGGCCTTCGAGCGCCAGGAGGCCGCAGCGACCAAGGGCAAGAAAATCGAGCAGGGGAAGCAGCAGCGGTGGTCTGAGGACTACCTGCGCCGCATGCGCGAGCAGGACCAGAAGGACCGCATGGAGCGCGTACGATCCGAGAACCAGTTC
>MVQS01000013.1 GCA_002067855.1 Syntrophaceae bacterium PtaB.Bin038 | reverse complement strand
GCTTACTCGATGATTTCGCTGATGACGCCCGCGCCGACGGTCTTGCCGCCCTCGCGGATGGCGAACCGCAGCTGCTTCTCCATGGCGATGGGGGTGATGAGCACCACTTCCATCTCCACGTTGTCGCCGGGCATGACCATCTCGACGCCCGCCGGCAGCGTGGTGACGCCCGTCACGTCCGTCGTCCGGAAGTAGAACTGGGGCCGGTAACCGGAGAAGAACGGCGTGTGGCGCCCCCCCTCCTCCTTCGTCAGGACGTAGACCTGGGCCTTGAACTTCGTGTGGGGCGTGATGGACCCGGGCTTCGCCACGACCTGCCCGCGCTCCACTTCCTCGCGCTTCGTGCCGCGCAGCAGGACGCCGATGTCGTCGCCGGCGCGCCCCTCGTCCAGGGTCTTGCGGAACATCTCGACGCCCGTGCAGACCGTCTTGAAGGTGGGGCGGATGCCGATGATCTCCACCTCGTCGCCCGTCCGGATGACCCCGCGGTCCACGCGGCCCGTCACGACGGTGCCGCGGCCGGAGATGCTGAAGACGTCGCCCACGGGCATCAGGAACGGCTTGTCGAGGTCGCGCTGCGGCTCGGGGATGTAGCTGTCGACGGCGTCCATGAGCTCGAAGATGCACTTGGCGTCGGGCGAGTTGGGGTCGTCGGCCTCCAGGGCCTTCAGGGCGGAGCCGCGGATGATGGGCGTCTTGTCGCCGGGGAACTGGTACTTCGTGAGCAGCTCCCGGAGCTCGAGCTCGACGAGGTCGAGCAGCTCGGGGTCGTCCACGAGGTCCACCTTGTTCATGAAGACGAGCATGTAGGGAACCTGCACCTGGCGGGCCAGCAGGATGTGCTCCCGGGTCTGGGGCATGGGGCCTTCGGAGGCGGCGACGACGAGGATGGCGCCGTCCATGTGGGCGGCTCCCGAGATCATGTTCTTGATGTAGTCGGAGTGCCCCGGGCAGTCGACGTGGGCGTAGTGGCGCTTGGCCGTCTCGTACTCCACGTGGGCGATGTTGATGGTCACGCCGCGCTCCTTTTCCTCGGGCGCGTTGTCGATCATGTCGAAGGACATGTACTGGGCCAATCCCTTGGAAGCGAGATGCTTCGTGATCGCGGCGGTCAACGTGGTCTTGCCGTGGTCGACGTGCCCGATGGTCCCGATATTGACATGCGGCTTCGTCCTTTCGAATTTTTTCTTCGCCATCTCCAGTTACCTCCTTACCTTCCGTATGATGATCGATGTTGTGTTGCCTGGCCCTGTGCCTCAGTTCTTTTTCTTTTCGATGATGTCCCGGGCCCGGTCCTCCGACACGGCGGCGTAGTTGAGAAACTGCATCGTGTAGGTGGCCCGCCCCTGGGTCTTGGACCGCAGGTCGGTGGCGTAGCCGAACATCTCGGCCAGCGGCACCTCCGCCTGGATCGCTTCGGAGCCCGGCCGGCTCTCGATGCTCACGATCTTTCCGCGCCGCGAGGTCAGGTTTCCGATCACGTCCCCCAGGTACTCCTTCGGGACGACGACCTCGACGGACATGACGGGTTCGAGCAGGACCGGGTGGGCCCGCCTGACCCCGTTCTTGAAACCCATGGAGGCGGCGATCTTGAATGCCAGCTCCGACGAATCCACCTCGTGGTAGGAGCCGTCCACGACGGCCACCTTCACGTCCACGACGGGGTATCCGGCCAGCACCCCCTCCTCCATCGCCTCGACGATGCCCTTCTCGACGGCGGGGATGTACTCCCGGGGCACCGCACCGCCGATGATCCGG
>MVQS01000012.1 GCA_002067855.1 Syntrophaceae bacterium PtaB.Bin038 | reverse complement strand
CCCTGTACCCGGGACCCTATTTCTCCGTCACGATCTTCGAGAAGTCCGCCACCTTGTGGAAGAGCTTCGCCACGGCCTCGAGCAGCGAGAGTCGGTTGAACTTCACCTTCTCGTCCTTGGCCATGACCAGGACGGCCTCGAAGAAGGCGTCCACGGGCTTGCGCAGGCGGACCATCTCGAGGAGGGCCTCCCTGTAGTTGCCCGCCTCGATGAGGGCCTCGGCCTTCCTGCGGATCTCGAGGTAGGCGTTGTAAAGGGCCCCCTCGGCCTCGTGTTCGAAGATCGCGGGGTCCACGCTGCCGTCCTTGAAGTCCTTGAGGATGTTGCTGACCCGCTTGAAGGCGACGGCCAGAGGCTCGAAGTCGGGGTCTCCCTTGGCGGCCTCGACGGCCTCGATCTTCTTGATCGCCTGCACCAGGTCCGTGAGACCCGTGGCCAGCACGGCCTCGACCACGTCGTAGGGGCGCCCCTGCGAGACGAGCTGGTTGGAGAATCGGCCCTTGAAGAACTCGAGGACGTCCCGCCGGGTTTCCTCGGGGCTGCGCTTGAGCTTCTTCGACAGGATCGCGATGCTGCGGTCCACGAGCTCGGGCAGCTCGATGGGGTAGCCCTTGTTGAGGATGATGTTGATGATGCCCAAGGCCTGTCGGCGAAGGGCGTAGGGGTCGGCCGTCCCCGTGGGGATCACGTTGATCCCGAAGAATCCCACGATGGTGTCCGTCTTGTCGGCGATGCTGACGATGGACCCTTCCTCGGTCTGGGGCAGGTCGCCGCCGCCCGAGGTGGGCAGGTAGTGCTCGTAGACGGCCCGGGCGACGACGGGGTTTTCCCCCTGGATGAGGGCGTACTCGCGCCCCATGATCCCCTGCAGCTCGGGGAACTCGTAGACCATCTTCGTCTCGAGGTCGGCCTTGGCCAGCAGGGCCGTCCGGTCCACCGTGTCCTTCAGGGCCGGGTTGACCCTGTCGGCGATCCAGGCCGCCAGCTCGCGGAACTGCATGACCTTGTC
>MVQS01000011.1 GCA_002067855.1 Syntrophaceae bacterium PtaB.Bin038 | reverse complement strand
AAGCAGGACGAACTGCACCATCGGTCCCGCGTCGACGACCATCTGGAGGAGATTCCCCCGGAATTCCCCCCCGAAGTCCACGGCGGATACCGCGAAGAGAGTGCCCATGACGACCTCCGGATCCGATCGAGCCGGCCCCCAAATGCGATGAGACGATGGAGCGAAATCCCGCATCCATCGCCCTGGGGCAGCGGCCCTTACGCTGTAACGTGGCCTATCTGTAATGGATATGGCCCCCTATGTCAACCCTCTTTTCAGGATGAACAGGGTTCAGGGGTATGGGGTCCGGGGTTTCGGCGGCCGTCCTCATGGATTCCTTGACTCCCATGCGGGGCTCTGCTATAAACGTCCCACGCCCTTTTAAGAGCAATCCGGTGAGATTGAAAAAGGTCGCCCCCATGACTGTCACCATTGTTTGTCGCGGACCGAACAAGGAAGGCCTTCCCGGATGACGGGAAGGTTTTTTTTTGGACGCGGGCGGGGCTGCAGGACGCAAAGGGAAGAGGTGAAGGGCATGAAGAAACGCAAGGTCGTCATGGATGCCGAGGGCATCGAGCGCTCGCTCACGAGGGTCGCCTACCAGATCCTCGAGAAGAACAAGGGGGTCGAAGACCTCGTCCTCGTGGGAATCCAGAAGGGGGGGGTCCTGCTGTCGGAACGGCTCGGGAAGAAGATCTCCCAGATCGAGGGGGTCCCCATCCCCGTGGGGAAACTCGACATCACGCTGTACCGCGACGACATCATGAAGTCCGGAAAGGCCCGCCAGCTCGGCAAAACGGACATCCCCTTCTCACTGGACGGCAAGAAGGTCGTCCTCGTCGACGACGTGCTCTTCACGGGCCGGACGATCCGGGCGGCCATGGACGCCCTGATGGACTTCGGCCGGCCCACGCTGATCCAGCTGGCCGTCCTCATCGACCGCGGCCACCGGGAGCTTCCGATCCGGGCGGATTTCGTGGGGAAGAACCTCCCCTCGTCCCACTCCGAGGAAGTGTTCGTCAAGATCTCGAAGCGCAGGACCTCGGACTCGGTCACGATTGAAGAAACGCTCTAGCGAACGCACGTGAGGCAGGCGTCCCGGTGCAGGGCAGGCGTCGCGCCTGCCCCCCTTTATGTAGAAAGGCGAGACCCAGTCCTACTCATTCGCAGATCCATCGGGGTTTTGACATGAAATTGGCCAGAAAAGACCTCCTGGGCATCCAGGACCTGAGCGTCGAGGAGATCAACCTCATCCTCGACACGGCGGATTCCTTCATCGACGTCTCCACGCGGGAGATCAAGAAGGTCCCCACGCTGCGCGGCGTGACCGTCGTCAACCTCTTCTACGAGCCCAGCACGCGGACGCGGACCTCCTTCGAGATCGCCGCCAAGCGCCTGAGCGCCGACACGATCAACATCGCCACCTCGACGAGCAGCGTCGTCAAGGGCGAGACCTTTGTCGACACGGCCCGGAACCTCGAGGCCATGAACCCGGACATCATCGTCCTGCGGCACAGCGCCGCCGGCTCCCCGCATATGCTCTCCAGGGTGGTCCGCCAGTCCGTGATCAACGCCGGCGACGGCGCCCACGAGCACCCCACGCAGGCCCTGCTGGACATGATGACCATGCGGGAAAAGAAAAAGCGCCTCGCGGGCCTCAAGGTGGCGATCGTGGGGGACATCGCCCACAGCCGGGTGGCCCGCTCGAACATCTACGGCCTCACCAAGATGGGCGCGAAGGTGAGCGTGGGCGGCCCCATCACGATGATGCCCCGCTTCATCGAGCGCCTCGGCGTCGAGGTCCACTACGGGCTCGAAGACGCCATCCGGGACGCCGACATCATCATGATGCTGCGCATCCAGCTCGAGCGGCAGGAGACGAACCTCTTCCCCTCGCTCCGGGAATACGCCCGGTACTACTGCCTGAACCGGAAGAACATCGCCGCGGCCCGGGACGACGTCCTCATCATGCACCCGGGCCCCATGAACCGCGGCGTGGAGATCTCGCCGGAGGTCGCCGACGGCCCCTACTCGGTCATCCTCGAGCAGGTCACCAACGGGGTGGCCGTGCGGATGGCCCTTCTCTATCTCTTGTCGGGAGGCAAATCATGACGATGCTGCTCCGGGGAGGCAGGGTCATCGACCCCTCCCAGAAGATCGACGATGTGCTGGACGTTCTCATCGAGGGAGGGAAGATCGCCGCGACGGGGCGCAACCTCGCGGACGACGGGAAGGGAAGGAAGAAGGACCCCTCCCTGACGGTGATCGACGCCCGGGGCAAGCTCGTCGTCCCGGGCCTCATCGACATCCACACCCATCTGCGGGAACCGGGCTACGAGTACAAGGAAACCGTCGAGTCCGGCTGCGAGGCGGCCGTGGCAGGCGGCTTCACCTCCATCGCCTGCATGCCCAACACCAACCCCGTCAACGACAACCGCTCCGTGACGGAGTTCATCCTGCGGCAGGCCCAGAAGGCGGGCCTCGCCAACGTCTTCCCCAT
>MVQS01000010.1 GCA_002067855.1 Syntrophaceae bacterium PtaB.Bin038 | reverse complement strand
GCCCGTCCTTGTTTCGGGAGGAATCAGGCTGATCGAAATCCGGGTAAAGATTCACGATACGGAGGGCGTCGTTCAGGTCAAGGTTGACGGGGAGACGGTGATCGATTTCTCCGGCGACACAAAACCGGGGACCGATAGTCAGATAAACCTGATCAGACTGGGGTATGCCGAATCGAGTTATTACGGATACGCCTACTACGATGATTTTATCATCGACGACGCAAACTGGATCGGCAACACAAAGATTCAGGCGCTCCTGCCGAATGCTGCTGGAAGTTCTACCCAGTGGGACCCGTCAACAGGCGACAACTATGCCTGCGTGGACGAACGGCCCGCAAACGATTCCGATTACGTTTCAACTAATACTGTCAATGAAATTGACCTGTATTCAGCATCGAATCTGTCCGGATCCATTGGCTCTGTCAAGTGCATCCAGCTTCAGGCCCGATGCGCTTACGAGGGTTCGCCTACGCCGACCCACCTTCAGCTCGGACTCCGTTCTGGAGGGTCAAATTACTTCAGCGCAGACAAGAATCCGCCGGCATCATTCGGGCAATCGGTATACGCCCTCTGGGAAACGAATCCCGCTGACAGCGAGGCGTGGGAGGAAGCCGACGTGAATGCAGTAGAGATCGGGTTCAAGGCGACAGCCTAAAGGAGGAACGGAATGGCCGACCTTCAGAAAATATCCCAACTGATCGGGCAGATCGAATGTGCCACGACTCCGCAGCAGAGGGTCTATCAACTTGAGGGACAAGTTGAATATGCGACTCCCGGGGAAATTCGCGTCCATCATTTGTTTGCCCAGGTGGAATACGAAGCGGGTATGGAAAGTACGGCAGGCCTCTTTTTCGCAAACGGATAAACAATAGAACGCGGACAGTATTCCAGGGAGTTGGCCCTCCCCAGACCCTGTGTGGCTACAGGACGGGATAACCCGCTACCATCCGCTTTCCAAAGGCGTGAACCTATTAGCAGGGTTGTCCCGAAAATGCAATCTCTGGAGGGTCACTGCATGAAGAGCTTTTTGTCATACATGGGTGGAAAATCTCTACTGGCCGGCAAAATCATTCAAAAGATGCCAAAGCACACTTGTTACTGCGAGGTCTTCGCCGGCGCGGCCTGGCTGCTCTTCAAGAAGGATGAATCGAAGGTTGAGATCATCAACGACATCAACACCGATCTGGTTACGCTTTACCGGGCCGTCAAGAACCATCTCGAGGAGTTCATCCGGTATCTGAAGTGGATCCTGGTGGCCCGGGACGAGTTCGAGCGATTCAAGGCGGAGGATCCGGAAACCCTGACGGATATCCAGCGTGCCGTGAGGTTTTATTATCTGCTGAAGACGGGCTACGCCAGCCGGATCAAGAACCCGAGTTTCTCCGTCTCCCCGCTGGGACGGTCGAGCTTGAACCTGTTACGCATTGAGGAGGAGCTCTCTGCGGTCCACCTGAGGCTGGCCAGGGTTTACATTGAAAACATGCACTACGCGGAGCTGATCCGTCGCTTCGACAGGCCGGAGACCTTCTTCTATGTGGATCCCCCTTACTATGGCTACGAGGACTACTACGGAAACGACATCTTTCACCGGGAGGATTTCAGGATTCTTCGAGATCTGCTGGCCAAGATCGACGGGAAGTTCATCCTGTCCATCAATGACACGCCGGAGATCCGCAAGCTCTTCAAGGGATTCAACGTCTCCACGGAAGCGACGAGCTACACGGCATCGGGAGGGGATAAGAGGAAGAGGGTATCGGAGCTGCTGATCATGAACTTTGAGCCTGCGGCGTCAACGAGGACCCGCGGGTAGCGATAGGATATTTCAGAGCTTTCCCTACCTGGTCATTTCGAGCGTTATCAAGCAATCTCGCGAATGACACAGGTTTATTGCGCCCTGCGCTCAGCCCCTGTTATTTTGTCGCCGATTACGTTTATTTGTCGCCGATTCTGTTTCATTTTGTCGCAGAATAGGTTTCTCTCGACAGGATGACGAAGATACCCGTCAGGCAGTGGTGAAAATGGAAGGGTACCTCGCAAATGTTGACCAAAACGTTGACCAAACAAAAGAAAACAGGGCTTAACTTATTGTAAGCCCTGCGTTTTTTCTGGCGCGCCCTCTAGGGCTCGAACCTAGGACCTTTGGATTCGTAGTCCAACGCTCTATCCAACTGAGCTAAGGGCGCGCTTGATTCGGTTGTAAAAATGGCGGAGAGAGGGGGATTCGAACCCCCGGTACACCTTTAAAGGGCGTACATTCGCTTAGCAGGCGAACCCATTCGGCCTCTCTGGCATCTCTCCGCGCTCGATCGGCCTTTCGTATTTTCACCCTCACCCAACCTCTCCCGTCAAGGGAGAGGAGTCTGGGTGGCGGCCTCTCCCGTCAAGGGAGAGCTATTTCACCCTCACCCGGCCTCTCCCGTCGAGGGAGAGGAGCGACTGCCTGAAGGGGCAGGGCATATGTTCTATTCTGGCGGAGGGAGCAGGATTCGAACCCGCGAACCTTTCGGTTAACGGTTTTCAAGACCGCCGCCTTAGA
>MVQS01000009.1 GCA_002067855.1 Syntrophaceae bacterium PtaB.Bin038 | reverse complement strand
CCCGTCTCATACTCCGTTCGTAGGCGAAAATCATACTTTCGTCGAATTGCATTCCCCGCCCGGAAGGGGCACTCTTCAACATGAGAGATAAGGGGGTAATCTGATCGGGACAGGGGAATGACATGCCGACTCGGGATTTACCCTCCGCCGCGGCCAACCAGGAGCGGGCCCACGAGGAAAAGGCCATCGTGCGCGCCCTGATCCGGTACTTCGAGACCGCCCCGCCCGGGGCGAAATCCCGGGCGGGCGCCGAGGAATCGTCGCTCATCGACGCGATTCACCGGTACTTCGTCAAGAAATAGCAGATGAAGAGCCACCCGATTTTCTCGGCCTACGGCTTCTTGCTGTTTGCCCTGCTGTTCCTGTTTTTCCTCTACGCGACGAGGTGACCGTCAAGGTGCCGCAGCCTGACGCGCGCGGCGCAGTCCGGCCGTGCGGCCGATCTCCCTCGACCCGGCCTTGCCTCACGCAGGAGCCCCTGAGAGGACCGGACGGATGTCCGCCTGTGCCGGAGAAGGTCGGGCGACCCGCGCTGAAGCACGGGCCCGGGGGGGCACAGCACTGCCGTGACCGGGGATGCAACCCGGCACCTCTCGCCGCGCGGTGCCGTCGAGGGGAAACACCAACGGAGCGGGGTACACCGCGAGGGGCCCGGAAATGCCAAAAAGAAGGCGGGCACGGGGCCCGCCTTCTTCGAATCAATCCACCGACGATCTGTTATCGATCCCTTGCCCTGCAGCCTTGCGTCTGTCTTACGCCTTGGCTTTCCTTGCAGGCGGCCTGAAGCTGAGAGCGAGAACGAACCCGCACATCAGTAGGCCCGCCGCCACGTAGAGGGCCTGGCCGGGGATCTGGGCGAAGACCAGGGGCCCCACGACGCCGGCGCAGCCCCACGCCGTCAGCATGATGCCGTAGACCTTCCCGATGTACCCCGGGCCGAAGGAGTCGGCCGCGAAGGGGGGCATCGTGGCGAACCCGCCGCCGTAGCAGGCCAGCAGGTAGCACGCGGCGATCGTGAACATGAGCTGGTTGCTGATCTG
>MVQS01000008.1 GCA_002067855.1 Syntrophaceae bacterium PtaB.Bin038 | reverse complement strand
GGGGGCCTGGTGCCGGATGGCCTGGGTGATGGCCTGCCGGATCCACCAGCGGGCGTAGGTGGGGAACCGGACCCCTCGGCGCCAGTTGTAGCGCTCCACGGCCTTGAAGAGCCCCATGTTGCCCTCCTGGATGAGGTCCAGCAGCGAAAGGCCGTAGCTGCGGCTTGCGTAGTGCTTCGCGATGTAGACGACGAGGCGCAGGTTGGCCCGGATCATCTGCTCCCGGGCCGCGGCATCCCCCTTCTCGATGCGACGGGCCAGCTCGATCTCCTCCTTCGGGGTCAGCAGCCGGACCCGGCCGATCTCGCGCAGGTAGTGCTGCACCGGGTCGAGGGAGACGTCCTCCCTCCGGGGCACTGGCGGTTCGTCGGCCTCCGGGGGCCCCTCCGCCGGGACGCGCACGTGCTCCGCCTCGAGCGAGTCGAAGATCTCTGCAAGCTTGCGGCGGCCTTCCTTCTTCTTCATCGCTTCCCCCTTTCCCTGCCGGGTCCGACCGTGGGACCCGGGGGTACGCGGGCATGTTACCCCATTTGGGCGGCCGATGGAATGCCTCATTTTCACAAATGGTTTTCGGCTTTACCGTGCCCGCGCTTTGGTGTAAAAGGACTCTCGGAACCCTCGAGGAGACAGCCCGTGCCGCGGTTGAAGCCCCCCCAGATCAGCTTTCGCGCCGCCGCCATGATCGCCGAAGGCAAGCGAGGGCAGAGCCGGGTCGTGGATTCGCTCAAGGAGAGCGAGCACCTCTTCCGAACCCTCACGGAGAAGTCCGTTGCCGGCATCTACGTCGTGCAGGACGGCCGGTTCCGCTTCGTCAACGCCAACGCAGCCTCCTACGCCGGCTACTCCGCCGGGGAGCTCATCGGCAAAAAATCGGATTTCATGGTGCACCCCGAGGACCGGGAGGCGGTCAAGCTGAACGCCCGGGCCATGCTCCGCGGGGAACGGGCCTCGCCCCACGAGTTCCGCATCGTCACGAAGCAGGGGAATACGTGCTGGATCCTCGAGACGGTGGCCTCCATCGCGCTGGACGGCAGGCCGGCCATCCTCGGAAACTCCATGGACATCTCCGAGGAGAAGCGCACGCAGGAACAGCTCCGGGAATCGGAGACCTGGTACCGGACCCTTTTCGAGACCACGGG
>MVQS01000007.1 GCA_002067855.1 Syntrophaceae bacterium PtaB.Bin038 | reverse complement strand
CTCATGCGGGTGCTCGTGGAGCCCAAGGACTCCATCAGCAAGCAGTACCAGAAGATCCTCGAGCTCGAGAACGTGAAGCTCAAGTTCACCGACGGCGCCCTGCGGGCCGTCTCCCGCCTCGCCGTGAACCGCAAGGCGGGAGCCCGGGGCCTGCGGGCGATCCTCGAGAACACCATGCTCGACATCATGTACGACATCCCATCACGCAACGACGTGAAGGAAGTCATCATCAACGAAGACGTCGTCAGGAAGGGCGAAAAACCGATTCTGCTCTTCGAGTCCAAGACCGAGACGGCGTAAGGAGACCGATACACCCGAATGGCCATGTTTGATTTTACGAAGAAAGAAGACAAGAAGATCGTCGTCCCCCTTCTTCCCCTGAGGGACGTGGTGGTCTTCCCCTATATGATCGTGCCGCTCTTCGTGGGGCGGGAGAAGTCGATCAACGCCCTCGAGTCGGCCATGAAGCAGGAAAACGAAATTTTCCTCGTGGCCCAGAAGAGCGCGCAGAAGGACGAGCCCTCCGAGGAGGACATCTACAACATGGGCACGCTGGGGGTGATCATCCAGCTGCTGCGCCTGCCCGACGGGACCGTGAAGGCCCTCGTGGAGGGCAAGAAGCGGGCGGCCGTGCGGGATTACATCCCGAACCCGGATCACTTCGTCGTCGAGATCGAGGAGGTGACCGAGACGGGCGCCGAGAGCGCGGGGGCCGTGCAGGCCGTCGCCCGCGTGCTCGTGGAGGCCTTCAGGAACTACGCGAAGCTCTCGCGGAAGATCCAGCCCGAGCTGGTCGACACGATAGCGGCGATCGACAACCCGTCGAAGCTCTCCGACGTGATCGCCTCGCACCTGGGCGTGAAGCTCGAGCAGAAGCAGGCCCTCCTGGAGATCACCCACGCCGGCGAGAGGCTCGAGAAGCTCTACTCCATGATCATCGGAGAGATCGAGATCCTCGAGCTCGAGGAAAAGATCAAGCGCCGGGTCAAGAAGCAGATGGAGAAGACCCAGAAGGACTACTACCTCAACGAGCAGATGCGCGCCATCCAGAAGGAGATGGGCGAGAAGGACGACTTCTCGAGCGAGATCGAGGAGCTCGAGAAGCGCCTGAAGGCCAAGAAGCTCTCCGAGGAAGCCCAGAAGAAGGTCAAGCACGAGATCAAGAAGCTCAAGATGATGTCGCCCATGTCGGCGGAGGCCACCGTCGTGCGCAACTACATCGATTGGCTCCTCGACATGCCCTGGCAGGAGAAGACCGAGAACAAGCACACCCTCAAGGAGTCCGAGGCGATCCTCGAA
>MVQS01000006.1 GCA_002067855.1 Syntrophaceae bacterium PtaB.Bin038 | reverse complement strand
AAGGAGAAGAAGCCCCTGGGGTTCGTGTACCCCTCCGACGGGCCCGTGGTGAACCCCTCGGGCATCGCCATCATGAAGACCACCAAGAACCCCGCGGCGGCCAAGGCCGTCTATGACTTCTTCCTCTCCAAGGCGGGCCAGCAGGCCATCCTGGACGGTTGGATGCACTCGGTGCGGCCCGACATGCCCCCCCCGGGCAACGCCGCCATGAAGATCACGGAGATCAACAAGTTCGCCCTCCCCATGGACTGGGACGCCATCAGCCGGGAGCCTGAAAAGGTCAAGGAGCGGTTCGACAGGACGGTTCTCCGGTAGTCTTTCGGTTCCCCGCCCCGCCGGCCCCGGCGGGGCCGGCGGGAACTTTCTCTGCGGAGCGGCCCGGCTCATGTCCACCATCGGCAGGATTTTCAGCGTTCGGAACCTCGTCATCGGCACCGCCCTCCTGTTTCTCGGCGCCTTCGTCCTGTTCCCGCTCGCCCTGCTCGTCCTGCGAAGTTTCCTCGGGGGAGACGGCGAGGTCAGCCTCGAGAACTACATCGCCGTCTACAGCATGGAGCGCAACTGGGACGCCGTGGTGATGACCCTCTGGGTCTGCGGCCTCACCATGCTCTTCTCCATGATCTTCGCCACGGGGCTTGCCTGGCTCGTCGTGCGCAGCAACCTGCCCTACCGCCGCCTGTTCCGCTCGCTGTTCTTCATCCCCTACGTGATCCCGCCCTACGTGGGGGCCATCGCCTGGATCCTCCTGCTCACCCCGGGCGTGGGCTACGTCAACAAGATGCTCGTCGGGATCTTCGGGGCCGAGATGCCGGGGCCCTTCGACATCTACACCGTGCCGGGCCTCGTGTGGGTCATGACCCTGTTCTACTACCCGCTGGCCTTCCTGAACGTGGCGAGCGCCCTGGAGCAAATGGACAACACCCTGGAGGAAGCGGCCCGCATCAGCGGGGCATCCCCGCTCCGGGTCTTCTGGGACATCACGCTACCGCTGGTCTCCCCCAGTTTCTTCGCCGGGGGCCTCCTGGTCTTTGCCGCCTCGGCCTCGGCCTTCGGCGTGCCCGCCATGATCGGGATGCCGAGCCGCATCTACGTGCTCTCGACCCAGGTCATCCAGTACGTCTACATGGGGACGACCTCGGGCATGCGGGAGGCGACGGCCCTGTCCGTCGTCCTCATGGTCATCGCCGTCCTCACCATGGCCCTCGGCAACCGGCTGCTCAGCCGCAAGCGCTACACCCTCGTGGGGGGGAAGAGCTCGCGGGTGCTGCCCGTCTCGCTCGGCCGCTTCCGGATCCCGGCACTTGTTTTTTCCGGCCTCCTCGGCTTTCTCCTGGTCATCCTGCCCATCGGGGCCATCGTGGTGACCTCTTTCGTGAGGGTCTTCGGGGAACCCATCGCCCTGGAGAACCTGAGCCTGGAGCATTACGGGTACATCCTGACGTTCAAAACGGCCCTGGAGGCCTTCTGGAACAGTTTCTTCATGGGCGTCGTGGCGGCAACCCTGGCCCTGATGGTGGCGAGCCTCATCGCCTATTACCGGGTGAAGGCCAAGAGCAACCTGGCCCGGGCGGCGGACCTCATCGCCACCGTGCCCTACGCCACGCCCGGGACGGTCATCGCGCTGGCGCTCATCATCGCCTTCTCGGGGAAATACGGCCTGAACCTCTACAACACCTTCTCGATTTTGATCGTGGCCTACATGGTCAAGTACCTGGCCTTTTCCGTGCGCACGGTCTGCGCCTCGCTGGAACAGATCGACCTGTCGCTCGAGGAGGCCGCGCAGATCTCCGGGGCAAGCTGGCTGCAGAGCTTCCGGGACATCATCCTGCCTCTCGTGCGCCCGGGGCTCATCGCCGCGTGGTTTCTCGTGTTCATGACCACCTTCTACGAATTGACGATGAGCATCCTGCTCTACGGCCCGAACACGCACAACCTGGGCGTGATCCTCTACGAGATGCAGACCTACTCGAACCAGCAGGCCGCCTCGGTGCTGGCCGTGCTGATCCTGGTCGTGGTCCTCG
>MVQS01000005.1 GCA_002067855.1 Syntrophaceae bacterium PtaB.Bin038 | reverse complement strand
ACCGAGCTGCAGAATGCGGCCGACGCCGCCGCGCTGGCCGGTGCAGGCCGTCTGTATCCTCGCTCGGTGACGGGCGCCGTGATCTCGGTCGTACCCCCCCGAGTGGGGCGCGGCAGAGGCTGCGGCTGATTACCCGCAGGCCCCCGCCAACACGGCCGGCGGCGTCATGCTCACCGATTACGAGGTGCGGACGGGGTACTGGAATCTCGTGTCCGGAACCCTCAGAAGCCCGCTCAGCACGCAGGGACCGCAGGACGCGCCGGCCGTCCAGGTCACGGTGCGCAGGAGCGGCGGCGAGAACAGCGGGCCCGTGCAGCTCTTCTTCGCCAGGGCCCTCGGGATCGGCACCGCCGGCGTGGGCGCGACGGCAACGGCGGTGACCGCATGTCCCGGTGTCGCCTATCCCGGAGCCCTGTTCCCCATCGCGATCAGACGGTCCGTGGCAGACAGGGCGAGCGAGTTCGGCAGCCGGTCCTCGACCATAAGGATCGGTTCCGATTATCACTACCCCGAAGACGATGCGGGGCAGTGGACGTCCTTTGACGTCGATGTGAACGACGTTCCGTTCATCCGCGATCTGATCCAGAACGGCAATCCCAACACCGTGACGAACCTGGACAGCATCTGGATTCAACCCGGCACGAAGAACACGATCTACAACGAAGTTCCGCTCGAAATCGACGTGGCCCTGCCGGTCGTCCTCGACGCCGATTTCGATACGCACGCAAGGGTGCCGGTTCACGGCTTCATCGGGTTCCACATTACCGGTTCGAAAAAAGGGAATCAACCTTACATCGAGGGCTACTTCACCTCGTTCCTGTACATCCCCCAGAGCGGGCCCGTGGGGCCCTGTTATGGCGCCTACACACCGCCGCAGCTTGTGCAGTGGACGGTGTAGAGGGACGGGGAAAGGAAATTTCTTCCTTGACATCCCGGGGGGGTTGTCCGCAAGTAGGAGTAAAGTGACAACTGCGGCATGTTTCCATCCCCTTTCTTCGGTCAGCCCGTTCAACCTGCTGCAGGACCCAATACTCGAAACGCCGGCCCGGGTTCTGTGTCAGAGAATCAACCGCTGCCCCGCCAGAAGGGGGACCGTACGCATCCAGGGGCCGCTCCGAATCGGCCCGGGACGTAAAAGGTCCGGAATCCGGTGTGTAGGGCCCGGCAAGGCGGGCCCATGACGACGGCAGGGAGGAGAAAGGTATGAAGAGAACGCTCAGGGGTGTCATCCTCGCGGTCGCGCTGGTCTTTGCCGCAAGCGCCGCATTCGCCCAGGACATGGGAATCGTCACGGGGAGCAAAAAGGGCACCTACTATCAGTTCGGGCTGAACATGGCGGAGCTGGTGAAGCAGAAGGGCGTGCGTCTGCGGGTGGACGACTCGCAGGGCTCCGTGCACAACGTCTTCGCGGTCTACAAGGCCCCCGACACCCAGATGGGGATCGTGCAGTCGGACGTCCTGGCCTTTGTCGCCAAGATCCAGACCGACCCCGTGCTGCAGCGGATCGCCGCCAAGACCAAGATGGTCTTTCCGTTTTACAACGAGGAAGTCCACCTGCTGGCCGGCGCGGAGGTGAAGGATTTCGACGACCTGGGCGGCAAGATCGTCGCCATCGGGGAGGAGGGCAGCGGGATCTATCTCACCTCGCGCCTGCTGTTCGAGGCCTCCGGCGTGAAGCCTCGCGACATGCTGGCGGTGGGGCCCGTCGACGCCCTGGCCCTCCTGAAGAAGGGGGACATCGACGCCCTGTTCTACGTCGCGGGGCTCCCGGTGAAGCTGTTCTCGGAGGACGTGACCGCCGAGGACAGGCTCTCCCTGGTGCCGATCACGAACAAGAGCATCCTCGAGTTCTACCCGGCCGTGCAGATCCCCGCGAACACCTACCCGTGGCAGCCGCAGGCGGTCA
The DNA here is from genome assembly GCA_002067855.1 of Syntrophaceae bacterium PtaB.Bin038. Lineage (GTDB taxonomy): Bacteria > Desulfobacterota > Syntrophia > Syntrophales > UBA2192 > UBA2192. The sequence goes on along the minus strand of MVQS01000005.1, from coordinate 22 downwards.
GCACCGTCGCCGTGAAGGCCGT
>MVQS01000004.1 GCA_002067855.1 Syntrophaceae bacterium PtaB.Bin038 | reverse complement strand
GGTCGTCCACGACGTTGGCGAAGTTGTACGTGGGCATCCCGTCGGACTTGACGAGCACCTGGTCGTCGAGGGTCGCGTTCTCCACCGTGATCGAGCCGAAGACCTCGTCCTCGAAGGTGGTCGAGCCCATGGAGGGGATGCTCTGCCTCACCACGTAAGGCACGCCCGCGTCGAGCTTCCGCCGGATCTCCCCGCTCGAGAGCTTCTTGCAGTGTCCGTCGTAGCGGAAGGGCAGCTTCCTGAGCTGCAGGCTCGTCCGCAGCTGCTCGAGGCGCTCCCTGTCGCAGAAGCAGTAGTAGGCCACGCCCTTTTCGATCAGCTCCTCGGCGTACTTCTTGTAGATGGGCTTGCGCTCGTGCTGGATGTAGGGGCCGTAGGGACCGCCCTTGTCGGGCCCCTCGTCCCAGATGAGCCCCGTCTCCTCGAGGGTGCGGTAGATGAGCTCCACGGCGCCCTCGACGATGCGCTCCTGGTCCGTGTCCTCGATGCGGAGGATGAAATCGCCGTGGTTCTTCTTCGCCCAGAGGTAGGCGTAAAGGGCCGTCCGGAGATTGCCCACGTGCATGTAGCCCGTGGGGCTGGGTGCAAAACGCGTCCTGACTCTCATGGCGTTCCTCGTCCCGGGCCGTCGCCGGCCCGCGCGGTCGTCCCAAAAAAACCGGATGCCGGATCGTATCCGGCATCCCGTGGGTTCGGTCTGTAATCTGCAACGCTTCCGCGGGCTGCCGGAAGTGTCCTATCCTGCCGAATGTATAGAATATCCGGCCTCCCCTGTCAACCGGAACCTTGCCGGAGCCCGCGGCTAGAACTCTTCGAGGATCTTGGCCTTCTCGAGTTTCCGGATCTTCTCGAGGGCGCGGTTCTCGATCTGGCGGACCCGCTCGCGGGTCAGCCCGAACTTCCTCCCGATCTCCTCGAGGGTGCGGGGCTCGTCGTCGGCGAGGCCGAAGCGCAGGCTCAGAATCTCCTGCTCGCGGGGCGTCAGCTCGTGGAGGATCTCCGTGAGATGGCCGGTGAGGGCCTTGCGGTCCATGGGCAGAAGCGGCATGAGCCCCCCGTCCTCGTAGGGCTCGTCCCGAACGGGGCTCTCCTCGCTTTGCTCCAGGAGCTCGGCCATCAGCTGGACGTCGTCGATGTCGATGTCGAGCGACTCGGCCACCTCCTCGGGCTCGGGGTCGCGCCCCAGTTCCCGCCGGAGCCGCTCCCGCGCCTGGGTGTACCTCGAGATCACGGGGCGGACCTCGGGGGCCTGGTGCCGGATGGCCTGGGTGATGGCCTGCCGGATCCACCAGCGGGCGTAGGTGGGGAACCGGACCCC
>MVQS01000003.1 GCA_002067855.1 Syntrophaceae bacterium PtaB.Bin038 | reverse complement strand
GATGGCCTCCATCCGCCCCGACGCGGCCGCCGGGTCCATCGTGTAGGATTCGATAAACTTCTCGCTCCAGACCACTTTCATCCCCGTACCTCCCTTCATACGGGCATCGGACATCGGGTATCGGATTACGGTAAAGACGGATCGGATGCCTTTCTTTGTCTTACCCTGAACCCTGAACCCTGGACCCTATACCCCGTCTTTTATAAATTTCATCTGCTTGAGCAGCTTGCGCGTCGTGGGCGAGAGGTTGAGCGATGCAGCCTCTTGCGGCGACACCCAGCGCGCGTCGCTCACGTCGTCCGCGGCGCGCGGCTCCCCGCCCAGGTAATCGGCCAGGAAATCGACGATGATGTAATGATACCGGATCATCCCGTCCGTGTCCCGGTCGATGAAATCGAAGATGGTGAAGGCCTCCCTGGCCCGGACCTTCACCCCCGTCTCTTCCAGGAGCTCCCGCTCCGCCGCCTCTCGGACCGTCTCCCCCAGCTCGACGAGCCCGCCCGGGATGGCCCACAATCCCTTCCCCGGCGAGCTTGCACGTTTCACGAGCAGGATGCGCCCCTCGCGGATCACGATGGCCCCCACCCCCACGCGGGGAAGCGCACGGTACTCTCGCCCCCGTTGTCCCGTCCACTCGCTCATCTGCCGCTGCAAACCCCTTTCGAGAGGGCGAAGGCCCTGCGCGCCTCCCCGACAAAGGCCCCGACGAGGGTCGGGTCCTTCCTGCCGTCGGGCGCCTCCACGCCCGTGTGGGCGTCGACCCCCGCCGGGCGGACCCGCCGGATGGCGCAACCCACGTTGCCGGGCGTCAGCCCGCCGGCCAGGATGACGGGCCTCGGCGCCTCTTCGACAATCCTGCGGCTGGCCTCCCAGTCGTGTGTCCTTCCCGTCGCCCCCCGCGCCCCCGTCTGCGGGTCCCAGCTGTCCGTGATGAAGGCGTCGACCCAGGGGCCAAACTCGCGGGCGTCCTTCAGCAGCGCGCCCAGGTTGCCCGGCCGAACGACGAGGGCCTTGATCAGGAAGAGCCCCTCCGCGCATTCTCTCAGCCTTCGAACGTCCGCGGCCGCGATGTCGCCGTGCAGCTGGACCCGGCGGCACCCGGTCCGGGCGGCCAGATCGGCGATCTCCGGCGCGCGCTCCAGGTACGTGATCAGGACGGCCCGTTCGCCGATGCCGAGCGCGGCAATGACCGACGACACCTCGACGTCGGGCAGGTCTTCGTCGTGATGCTCCAGCCGCAGGGGAAACCCCAGCCAGTCCGCCCCCGCCCGCAGGAGCATCCGGGCCTCGTCGAGGCTCCGGACGCCGGCGATCTGGACGATCCCCTCCGGGGCGCTTGCCTCAGGCTGCATCGCTTCGAGAGACGTCAAACTCGAACCGCACCGTGTCGCGCGGTTCCGGGCTCGCGTTGTAGTTTCGCTCGATGAGCGTCACCCGGTCCTGCCGGTCCACGTAGAGCAGCGTGGACGAACGGGTCCCGTAGACGGGGCTTACGATGAAGCGCGCCGACAGGATCCGCTCCCACTCCAGCCCGATGCCGGTATCCGGCAGCAGGCCGTTCTCCGCGATGGCCCGGTCCGACAGGATGTCGAAGAGGGCCCCGGGGGCCGGGTCCTCCCCCCGGGCCAGCAGGTCGCCGAGGGCCGCCTTCCCCCCGGCCACCTTCGGCCAGGGCGTGTCGAGCAGGTGGTTGCTCAGGCCGTAGAGACCCGGGGTCAACGGGATGACGCCTCCCTTGCGGTTCGAGTGGTAGTAGAGTTGCCGGGTCGTCCCGACGATGAGGTTGAAGCCGTTGTAGGCCGCGCCCTTCCTCCTGACGTCTTCGAGATAGGCCGCCGGGTCGGTTCGACCGAGGAGGTAGTCCGTCAACAGCAGGCCCCGCGAGGGGGCGTCATTGCGGTGCGATCGGGGGTCCCGGTAATTCGTGACGGCGGCGATCCGCCCGGTGCGCGTGATTCCGAACCAGGTGCCG
>MVQS01000002.1 GCA_002067855.1 Syntrophaceae bacterium PtaB.Bin038 | reverse complement strand
ACGAGGGCCTTCGTCATGCCGAAGCAAGCCGTCCCGAGACCGCCGCTGATCACCGGGGGGAATTCCCACCCGAACATCAGGATCCGCATAGCCTGCGCCCCGCGTTTCCGTATTTCCATCCCTTCAATATCCCTATAGGAAAAACGATGGTGCGTCAACGTCAAGAGAGGGGGTGCTTTCGTGCGGGAGTGCGGAAGCGAGCAAAGAAATTCCCATTCCCCTGTCTCTTCACTCATGCCCTTCTTTCACGCCGGCATTCACGCACGGGCCTTCGACCCGAAGGCCCGATATTTGCATGATGACAGGACGGCTTCCTGCGCCCGCAGACCCGAAGCGGGCGGAAGACTCCCGAAGCAACCGCAATCAGGAGCGCGGAGGACGACGCCGGCGATGGGCATTCTCAACATCAACGATCTCAAGGAAGGCATGACGCTTGCGGCCGATGTGAAGAACAAGCACGGCAACATCATGATCAAGCAGGGCATGACCCTCTCGGAGAAGCACATCATGCTCCTCAAGGCCTGGGGCATCCCGGAGGCCGACGTGGAGGGGGCTGACCGGGACCAGCTCCACCAGGAGGAGATGAAGACCGTCTCGCCCGAGGTGATCGAAGCCATCGAAAGGGAGCTCAACGAGTTCTTCCCCCCCCTCGACGGCAACGAACTCATGTTGGAAATCTACCGCATCGCCAGAAGGCTGAAGATCAAGCAGGTCATGGAGTCGTAGGAACTCCCGCCTGACGGAACCGGAACCGAATAGACCCTAGAGACCATGAACGCCAAGGACATCGAACGAATCGTCAGCTCGCTGGACAAGATCCCCACGCTCCCGGCCATCTACTCCAAGCTGGGAAAGCTCCTGCAGTCCCCCGATGCGACGATCGCGGCCGTCAGCAACATCATCTCCGAAGACCAGGTCATCGCCGCCAAAGTCTTGAAATTCGTCAACTCGGCCTTCTACGGGTTCCCCCAGCGGGTGGGAAGCCTCCAGCGGGCCATCGTCATCCTCGGGTTCAACACGATCAAGAATCTCGTCTTCGCGACCTCCGTTTTCGACATGTTCCGGGGCATGGACACGGGGGGCGCCTTCGACAAGAAGAACTTCTGGAAGCACTGCATCGGCTGTGCCGTGGCCTCGCGGGTGCTGGCCGAGGCGGCGGACCTGCGCAACCCCGACGAGGTCTTCACGGGGGGGCTTCTGCACGACATCGGAAAGCTCGTCATCGCCGTTCACTACCCCGACAAGTACAGCGCCGTCGTCAACGAGGTGCAGCACACGGGCACCCCCATGGTCGAATCGGAGCGGAAGTTCTTCGGCTACGATCACTGCCAGGTGGGCAGCGCGCTTGCGGCCCAATGGCGCTTCCCCGCCGACACGGCCCAGATGATCGGCGCCCATCACCTGGCCGACGGGGCCGTCCTGGCGCGCAAGGACATCGCGGCCGTGCACATCGGCAACATCCTCAGCATGGCCCTCGGGCTCGGCTCGGGCGGTGAGAAGAAGCTGGCGATCGTCAACCCGAAGGCATGGGAGCTCCTGGGACTGAGCCTCAGCAGCCTCGAGCTCGTCATGGACAAGATCGTGAAGCTCTACGGGGAAAACACGGAAATCCTGGAGATGTAGCGGCACGCGGGAAACATGCAGGAACCCATGAACCTAGCGGTCGACAGCGGCGACCCCCGGACGATGCAGAAGAGGATCCAGTACCTCGACGAGCAGAACCGCGCCCTCGTCGCGATCCAGGACAAGCTCGAGCGGCTCTCCGACTTCCGCTCGGACATGATCCTGTCGCACGACATCCCGGAGATCCTCCAGTCCGGCATCGCCAGATTCCAGGAGCTTGTCAAGACGGAGGCCTGTTCGGTTTTCCTCGTCGATGCCGACGGCTTCGAGTTCCGCCACGAGATCTCGATCCCCGAGCGGGTCGGGACGCTCATGGAAAAGGAAATCGACGCCCAGATCTTGTCGGGCACCTTCGGCTGGATCATCAGCAGCGGCACGCCCG
>MVQS01000001.1 GCA_002067855.1 Syntrophaceae bacterium PtaB.Bin038 | reverse complement strand
GCACGAGCTGGCGGGCAAGATCTGCGCGGTCCTGAGCTACGATGCGCTTGCGCGGGAAATGGTCGAGCGCAGCCGCGAGGAGCTCACGGCTATCACCTGGGACCGCGCGGCCCGGCAGATCGAGGAAGTCTATCAGAAAGTGGTCAATGCAGAAGAAGGGGTATAGGGTCTCGGGTATAGGGTATAGGGGAGGTGCTGCAGATTATGTTGTATAGAAGAAATCTTTCTCCTTCCCGATACCCTAGACCCGATACCCTGCTTGATGCCTTCGAAAAGGCCCAGGACGAATTTAACTCGATTGACTGAGGGATAAGTATTGCCGACCGTTGTGCTTCATTTCGATTTCCACCTGCCGCTGCGATTGAGGAAGTACGGGTTCTTCGATATCGGGCGCTCGCGGGAGTACTTCGACGCGGAGGAGAGCCGCGCGGCCCTCGAGCGTTACGCGGAAGGCTTTGCCCTGCCGGCCGCGGCGCGGATGCTCCGGCTCGTGCGGCGGCACCGGGGCCGCTTCCGGGTTTCCCTCTCGGTCTCTGGCATGCTTCTTGAACAATTGGAAAAGGGGCAGAAGCCGCTCCTGGAGAGCTTCCGGAGGCTGGCGGACACGGGCTGCGCCGAGATGGTGTGCGGGGTTTCCCACCACTCGCTGGCCTCTTTTTTCTCGGAGGCGGAATTCCGACGCCAGGTTGCCCTGCACCGGCGCGCCATCCGGGCCCGCTTCGGGCAGATGCCCCGGGCCTTCCGGAACACGGAAGGCATCTGCGACGACAGGGTGGGGCGCGTCGCCCGCTCCATGGGGTTCCGGGTGATCCTGGCCGGGGGTGCCGACGGGATGCCCGGCGGCAGCGCGGAAGCGGCCTGTCGACTTGCGGAATGCGGGGCGCTGGCGGTTCTCACCCGTCACGACCCGCTTTCCCGTGCCGCGGCGGTGGAAGAGGCCGGGGCGTTTGCGAAACGGCTCGTCGGCGGGGTTGACGGGGACGAGGTCATCAGCCTGGTGACGGACTGCAGGGGATTG